>NZ_JBHYMF010000070.1:0-35004 GCF_042742855.1 Streptomyces sp. NPDC058877
GCCCGGCTCCCCGAGGGGAGCCGGGCCCTTCCGCGTGCTGTTCAGCGCCTCGTACGGATCAGTCGAGGTAGTCGCGCAGGACCTGCGAGCGCGAGGGGTGTCGGAGCTTCGACATCGTCTTCGACTCGATCTGGCGGATCCGCTCACGCGTCACTCCGTAGACCTTGCCGATCTCGTCAAGCGTCTTCGGCTGACCATCGGTGAGGCCGAAGCGCATCGAGACGACACCGGCCTCGCGCTCGGAGAGCGTGTCCAGGACCGAGTGCAGCTGCTCCTGGAGGAGGGTGAAGCTGACCGCGTCGGCCGGCACGACCGCCTCGGAGTCCTCGATGAGGTCACCGAACTCGCTGTCGCCGTCCTCACCCAGAGGCGTGTGGAGGGAAATCGGCTCACGGCCGTACTTCTGGACCTCGATGACCTTCTCGGGGGTCATGTCGAGTTCCTTGGCCAGCTCCTCCGGGGTGGGCTCACGGCCCAGGTCCTGAAGCATCTGGCGCTGCACCCGCGCGAGCTTGTTGATGACCTCGACCATGTGCACCGGGATGCGGATGGTACGGGCCTGGTCGGCCATGGCCCGGGTGATCGCCTGACGGATCCACCACGTGGCGTACGTGGAGAACTTGTAGCCCTTGGTGTAGTCGAACTTCTCGACGGCACGGATCAGACCGAGGTTGCCCTCCTGGATGAGGTCCAGGAAGAGCATGCCGCGGCCGGTGTAACGCTTGGCCAGCGACACCACCAGACGGAGGTTGGCCTCCAGGAGGTGGTTCTTGGCCCGGCGTCCGTCCTCGGCGATGATCTCCAGCTCGCGCTTGAGCTTCGGAGCGAGCTTGTCCGAGTTGGCGAGCTTGTCCTCGGCGAACAGGCCGGCCTCGATGCGCTTGGCGAGCTCGACCTCCTGCTCGGCGTTGAGCAGCGGGACCTTGCCGATCTGCTTGAGGTAGTCCTTGACCGGGTCGGCAGTGGCGCCGGCAACGGCGACCTGCTGCGCCGGAGCGTCGTCCTCGTCCTCGTCGGACAGGACGAAGCCCTTGTTCTCGCCCTCGGTCTCCTCGTCCTCGCCCTTGCCGGGCGCGACGTCCTCGAGCAGCTCCTCGCCCTCGACCAGCTCGTCACCGTCCTTCTTGGACGTGGTCTTCTTGGCCGCCGCCTTCTTGGCGACGGTCTTCTTGGCCACCGCCTTCTTGGCGACGGTCTTCTTGGCCACCGCCTTCTTGGCCGGCGATCCGGTCTCGTCGGCCGGGTCGGCGCCCTCGGTCGCGGAGGCCGAGACGGCGCTCTTCGTCACGGTCGTCCTGGCGGTGACGGTCTTGGTCGCGGTGCGCTTGGCCGGACTCTTCGCTGCGACGCTCTTCCGAGCACGCTTCGGCGACTCCGCTGCACTGACCATCAGCGTCACACCCTCTTCCTCGAGGATCTGATTGAGGCTGCGCAGAACGTTCTTCCACTGGGTTGGCGGAATCTGGTCGGCTTCGAAGGCCCGACGCACGTCATCGCCGGCGATCTGCCCATCAGCCTTTCCCCGCTCGATGAGCGCCATCACAGACTCGGACTCGGCGATCTCCGGCGGGAGCGTACGGGATGTGCTGGCCGACACGAACAACCTCTCGGAACGATGGAAACGGCTTCCGGCCCCGCTCTGGATCGAGCTGGAGCCGACGACCGCCGACGGGGAATGTGTCGACGGCGCGGGCTGGACCGGGGAACTACACAGCGCCTGTACGGGCCGCTGTATTCCTTCCTCGGCTGTCACCTCTTAGGTCATCGCACGGCCCGGAGGAGTGTTACGCCCAATCTTCGTGGCCCGAGTCACACCTCATTCGCGACGAAAGGGCCAGACCGGATGATCAGTGCACATTCTCGCCGCCTGGCTCGAACGTCACCCGAACGGAACCCACCCGCCCGGATGACGCTCGGGCTCGACGGCGCACTGCGCGTGCACTCTCGCGCTCCCGGCCACGGACCGCTGATCAGTGTTCGCGGGGAGCGGGGACCACGCGCTCCACCTCGGGGTGGACCGTGAGCAGCTGCCGCATGGCACTCTCGGCTCCGTGAGCGTCCCCGGCAGCGAGCGCGTCGACGATCCGGGCGTGGTGGGCCAGACAAGCCTCGCTCGGCCGGTCACAACCAGTGGCGGGGCCACCCGAAACCTGGAGCGCCGCCGCGACGATCCCGGACAGGTGCTCCAGCATGCGATTGCCGGCCAGCTGAATGAGGAGGGAGTGGAACTCCGCATCAGCTCGGGAGAAGGTGATGCCGTCACCCTGGGCGAACGCATGCCCCATGATCTCGACCATGTCGGCGAGGCGCTGCTGTACGTCCTCCCTGCCGTGCCCGGCGGCCAGGCGCGCAGCCAGGGGCTCGATCGTCCAGCGCAGCTCGTTCAGCTCGCGGCGCTGGTCGTCGCGCTGCGGCCCGAAGGCTCGCCATTCGATGATGTCGGGGTCGAGCAGGTTCCAGTCGCTGACGGGCCTGACCCGGGTGCCGACGTTCGGCCGAGCACTGACGAGCCCTTTGGCCTCCAGCACGCGCAGCGACTCACGCACGACCGTGCGCGAGACCTCGAACCGCTGGCCGATCTCTTCGGGGACGAGCGGACGATCGGCTCCGAGGTCGCCCGAGACGATCATCTGACCGAGCTGCTGAACCAGCTGGCCGTGGAGGCCGCGCCCCCGGCTCCCGGCAGTCCTGCGACCGACGCGCCCGAGGTCGCCGTCCACCCCCTCCCAGGAGGGCGGTGCCACGCGGGCCGTGCCGGGCGCCTCCGCATAGGGGTAGCGGTCGAGATCGCCCGGGGCGCCGAGGCTGGAGTCAACGGGGCGGGCGGCGGTCATCATGGTGTGCGCAAGGGTACTCACGCATCCTTTGTCGGCGTTGCCTCCGGGACCCTTGAGGTCTTTGGTGAAAAGCACACGAAAGGGTGATCGGCGCCCGCTGCACAATTGACGATTAATTGGACATTTGCGGCACTCCTCAAGGGAGTTGTCGAGTAAACGGAATCATTTAGTCCATGCTCGATCACCAACGGGCCCTGCGTCGAAGGCCGGTGAACACATAGGCGCAGAGCAGCCCCGTCAACACCAGGGAGAGCGCCACTCCCGCGGGTTGGCCAACCACCCGCAACGCACCTGCCAGCCAGCGGTCCACGGCCGGGGACCACTGCAGTCCGGCGAACCCGCGCAACCGCGCCGGAATTCCGGCTGCCGACCGCACCGACGGCCCGGTCAGCAGCAGTTGCAACAGCGGGACGAACGCGATCGGCACCGCGAGGACCGCCGCCACTCCGGCAGCAGCAGCCCTGAACACTCCCGCCCCGAGCACTCCGGCCCATGCGCAGCCGATCATCAGCCCCGTCCAACTCGCACACAAAACAGGCCAATTATCTGGAACGGGGATCGAGTCCGAACCGTAGAAGAGCCACAGGACCTGTAGATCGACACCCACCACGAGCACCCCGAGCACAAGGGCGGCGGTCGCCGCCACGACGAGCTTCGCGAAGAGCAGCCCCAGCCTGCGGGGCACGGTTCCGCGCCCCGCGGTGAGGGCGGGATAGCGGTACTCCTCGCCGAACGAGAACGCACCGAGGACTCCGGCCCCGAGGGCCGCGGGCGGCAACGGAGAAATCGCCGGCCATCCCGCCAGGACGGCGGGCAGGTCGGCGCGACCGACCCGACCGAGGAGCAGGGCGAGCATGACGGAAACCAGTAGGACCACGGCTGCGACGAGCGCGGTGGACGGCAGGCCGAGAAGCCGGTGGACCTCGTAACGCAGCGGGCGGAGGGGGGAGCGCACCGGCTTGTGGGGGGTGTGCCGCAGCGGGAGCACGGCTTCCCGCCCTGCTTCCCCGGGGGACCGCCCGACATCCGGGGAAACCCCCACGCACTTCTTGGGTTTCCCGGGCTCCTCAACGACCGAAACGCGCCCCGGCCGCCCCTCGCCGCCCTCGCGCCCCGCACCCACGACACCATCGCCCCTCTCATCGGCGAGGCGGTGGATCGGCACCCCGTGCCGGAACGCGGTGTCACCAATGGTCGCGCAGTCACTGCCGTAGACGGACAGGCCATTGCCGCCCTCGGCGACCACCTCCACCGCGCGACGGGCCGCCCTGGCCTCCTGCGCCACGGCCGCGGCCAGACGCGCGGCGTGCGGGCTCATGACGACGACCCGGGGACGCAGCCGGGTGCGGGCGAACTCCTCGGCGTCCTGATCCGCAAGGAGCCGGCCGCCCTCGAGGGCAACGACCCGATCGGCGTTGCGGGCCGCATCCTTGGGGTCCGTCGTCGTGTAGAGCACGGTTCCCCCTCCAGCGGCGTGTCTCCGGAGGAGTTCGTGCAGTGCGGCCCCTTCCGAGGCGGAAAGCCCTACGCCCGGCTCGTCGAGCAGAAGGGCGTGCGGGTCACCCAGCAAGGCCGAGGCAAGACCTAGAAGACGGTCTGCACCGAGCGGCAGGGCGCCGATCCTGCAATGCTCCAGGCCCGTGAGGCCGACGGCCCGCAACAACCCCTCAGCGCGCGATGCGGGAACGCCCGTGGCGGCACAGAGCATGCGGAGTTGCCCTCGGACCGTGCGAGAAGGATGCCCGGGGACGTCGCCGAGGAGCACCCCAACCTCCCGCGAAGGATGGGCGATGCGGTGCAGCGGACGGCCTCGGAAGTAAGTGATCCCCCGGCCCGGCTCAAGCTCGAGCATGAGCCGCAGGGCAGCGCTCTTGCCCGACCCCGGGGGGCCGAAGAGAGCCGTCACGGCACCCGGCCGGGCCTCGAGGGTCAGATCGTGCACGACGGGCGGTCGATCGCGGCGGGGGGCACTGGTCAGTCCGATTGCCTGGAGCATCGCTTCTCTCGCGGTAGGTGACACCGCTCCGCGGCAGGGCGGCGCTATCGCAGCAAGATAGCGCCATATTTCGGACTTTCAGCGCAAGGTTGACGCTCAGGAGCGGCGGATGGCCACGGACCTCAGACCTCGGGACGCAGCATCGGCGGGTTGAGCAGAGTGGCCCCACCCGCCCGGAAGAGTTGCGCGGGGCGCCCCCCCTGACGGGTCGTGGTGCCACCGGCAGGAACCAGGAATCCGGGTGTGCCGGTCACCTTGCGATGGAAGTTGCGCGGGTCGAGGGACACGCCCCAGACGGCTTCGTAGACGCGCCGCAACTCTCCGACCGTGAACTCAGGGGGGCAGAAGGCAGTGGCCAGGGAGGAGTATTCGATCTTCGATCGGGCCCGCTCCACACCGTCCGCGAGGATCCGGGCGTGGTCGAAGGCAAGCGCCCCCGGCCCGTCGTCGACCACGGCGCCCTCACCCTCTCGGAGAAGTTCCTCGACCGGGGCCCACCGCGCACTGTTGGCGTCGCCCCCCGCTCGTGGAGCAGGAAGATCTGGGGCCAGGGCGAGGTGCGCAACGCTCACCACCCTCATGCGCGGGTCGCGGTCGGGCGCCCCGTACGTCGCCAACTGCTCCAGGTGCGCACCGTTGCTCGGTACCGGCGACGGGGCCGCCGGGTCGTGCGCACAGAGGCCGGTCTCCTCCACCAGTTCCCGTGCAGCGGCGGCACCGAGGTCTTCCTCGGCCCGCACAAAACCGCCCGGCAGCGCCCAGTACCCCTGGAACGGCTCCTCTCCTCGTCGCACAACCAGGGTGCAGAGCGCGTGTCGGCGCACGGTGAGCACGACCAGATCGACGGTGACGGCGAAGGGCGGAAAGGCCGACGGGTCGTAGGGAGGCATGCCGCGATCATAGTCGTCTTCCTGACGATAAACACGCCTGGTGGAAGCATCAACCACGGCATCCCTCCCACTCCGCGAAGCTGCCCCGGTCTCTGCGCCCGGCATCCGTCACACCCCCAGTTGAAGACCTTCTGCGGCTTCCTCGACCATACCGAGCCCCAGCCTGCCGACCCTCACTGCGAAGGGTTCGCCCCCCACCACGAGCCCCTCAAATCGGATTGCCCCGAGCGGGGCGGAAGCCAACGGGTGCAGCGACACCGAACGGCCCGGCACGTCCGGCCTGATTCCGGCGAGGGCCAGGAGGGCCTGGAGTGCTCCCGCAGCGGCAACAGCAGCCGGCCGGCACGCAGCCGGATGCGGAACCGGTTGTGCAGCAGCAGTTCGCTGCTCGCCCGCGTACATCTCGGGGAGCCGATGGCCGAAGGCCTCCGCCGCATCAAGCAGCCCCCGCAACAGCGAGGTGGCTTCTCTTTCCTGGCCGGCTGCGGCAAGGGCCGCCACGGCGACCGCCGTCTCGTGGACCCGGACCGCGCCCGCCCGGTGACCGAACGGGTTGTGGCCCGGCTCTCTCGTGCCGAGTCCCCTCACTCCCCACCCCGAGTCGAGCATGGGCGTGGCCAGTAGTCTGGCCACTTGTTCGGACTCACTCTTGTCCAAGAGGCCGGGCGCATGCCGACCGCCCCCCAGTAGCCCCGTGTCGAGCAAATGGGCCACCCAGCCTCCGAGTTGCGCCCGCTTCAGGCCATCGGCCATGAGTACGGCGGCGGGGCGGCCTCCGGCCGGATCGTCGAGCCAGAAGTCGCGCCGGAACCTTTCGCGCATGACCTCCGCGACGTCGAGCAGGGCCTCTCTGCCCGGTTTCCCACAGGCATCGAGCAAGTCGGCACCGAGCAGGGCAGCGCGGTGCGCATGTGCCTGTGTTTCGGCCCGCCAGGGCCCGCCGGGCGTCGGGTCCGGCACGAACCCGTGCCGGACCGCCGTGCGACGGAGCCAGCCGAGACACCCCTCCGCCACCGGAAGCAACTCCTCCAGGTCCGCTGCGGGGAGTCCCCAACGCCGGGCTTCGGCGAGCACCACGGGAAAGGCGAGGGTGGCCTCGATGCCCGTGCAGCGGGGTGGAAGATGGGGACCGGCGTCCCTGAGCGGCCCCTGGATCCGGCCGGATTCGTTTCCGTCCCCGGACAGTTGGGCACGGCTGAGGGCGCGCAGCGTCGTGGCGGCGAGCCGGGTGCCGAGCGGCAGGCACATGCGGGCTGCCCAGAGCGCCTCGGCAGTGACCGGCCCACAGCGCCAGGGCACGCCGGCTGCGAGGTACACGTCCGTCGGGTGGACGGGGCCCCGCTGGAGCAGACCCCTCAGGTCCTCGATCGAGGATTTCAGCAGCTCCCCCGGCCTCGGGTCGTCGCCCTCGGCCCGGGCATCAGCAAGGAGGTGCCCGCCGGGCCGTCCGGACCCCGCGCCCAAGGAGGCGGGAGAGCGGACAACCGACTCCCCGCGCACCTGTAGTCGGAGGACGAAAGCAGCCCCGGGCTGCAGCTCGACCTCCCAGCGCAGCACTCCTGCTGCTGCCAGGGCATCCATGGGCGGGGGGTCCGCCGCAACGGCAACGGACCGCGCGTCGTCCCCGGTCCATCGCAGTCCGGTGCCGTGGACACTCGGGGTGATCTCGCGTCCGGCCCTCCCGGAGACGATCGAGCCCAAGTCCGCGAGGTCCGTCCCCAGAGCCAGCTCCACGGGGAGGCGGAGGGGACGGGGAGCGGCGCTGCGCAGGGTGATCCGTTCGCTTCCGTCGGCGGTTCGTGCTCGTTCGACGGTGAGGACGGGATCCGGTCCTGTGTCGCCGGGGGCCCGCAGGGCGCCCAGGAAGACCGCTCGGTCAGCAGCCGCCATCCGCCCTTGGAGCGGAACGGGTTCGCGTCCCGCCACGCGCAGGACACAGCGAGACAGGAGCCGTTTCCCTGCGTGGTAGACGCCCTCGGGTCCTTCACCGGTGAGCTGTCCGTGCTCAGCGCACAAGGTGAGGGCCGGGAGCGCCACGCAGAGCAGCGCGTCGTGCACCGAGGGGAACTCAGCCGGCCTCGCCGCGCGCGGTACGGCAGCGGTCGTACCGGACGTTTGCCCGGAGGAGTACCCGGGCCCCGGTCCGGGTGAAGGTGCGTTCTGGGGACCGGGGGCCGGAACGGGACGGGGAGCCATGGCGGATGTGGAGTGCTCTCTGTGGGAACCGGACGGTCGGCGGTACGTCGACGGGAGGGTTCGCTCGACTCCGCCAGAGAACTGAACGCGCTTGCAGCCGGTGGGGTCACGGTCGTCATCGACCACTCCTGGAGCCGCGCTGCCCACCATGCCGCGGTGTCCGGCCCGCCGGCCTCCCCTCAGCGGGTCCGCCGGGCCGGACTCCGGCCGCCTCTCGGCGCGCGTTGCCCCCTGCCCGGCGGCCGGGCTTGCCGGGGCTGGGCGAGGTTCCCTGCCTGCTGGCCGCCCTCATCCGGGCCTGTGGGGAAGGCGACGGAATCTCCGGGGCCGAGGTGGTCCGGGCATCGCGTTCGCTCCTGAGGCAGGAACGGAGCGACTCCGGGTTGAGCCCTTCGTTGCACGCCTGGTGCAGAAGGCGGGCAAAGACGTACTCGGGGTCGGCTCGGAGCGCGAGGCCGAGAGCGACCCGAGCGCTCGGTTCGTCACCCAGGGACCAGGCTGCCCAACCCGCGAGGGTCAGGGGTGCGGCGGCGTGCTCCTGGTAGGGGGCGACACAGCGCCGTGCCAGCGCGCGCCAGAGCCGGAGCGCAGCGGTTCCCTCCCAACCCTCCATCCACTCAGCGGCGCGGTCGCGGGTGACCCGGTCTTGGAGGCCGAGGATCAGTGTGGCCGCTTCCTCATCGGTGATCAGGGCGTCGTCTGCGGCGTCACTCCCCGTCGCGGTGCTGCTGGTCGGCCGCTGGCCGGACCAACGTCCTACGGCCGATGCGTCGACCGGGCCGGTCGGGTCGTTGTGCCTCCGCGGTCCCCTCGGGCCCTTCTGGTTGGCGAACCGGCGGAGGATCTCACGGGCGAGTTGCAGCGTCACGTCGCGCACCCGCTGCCGTGCCTCCGCTTCGACTCCTTCGAGGAGTTGGGGAACGATCGATGAGGCTGCCGCGTCGAGGGCAGCCCGCTGTCCTTCCTGACACCCGTGCCCCGGTCGGAGGCGGGCTTCCATGTCCCGCAGGGAGCCCTGCACCTGTACTCCGGCATAGGCCGCAGCCGCCGCCATCACCGAGGTGCCACTGAGCGCGAGCGGCGTGCCGTCCGGCGGGCAGCAACGCGTGTCGGGACAGCAGTACGAGAAGTAGAGTCCGTCGGTGATGCACAGGGCCTCGTAGACGGGGATGTCGAGGGTGCCACAGGCCGTACGCAGGCGCTGCGCGAAGGGCTTCAGCCGCTCCATGACGGCACGTGCCCCTTCTCCTGGCCTCGGGTCCTGGCAGAGAAAGGCCACGATGCCGTCCGGTCGGGCTCCGGATCGGGCGCCCCCTTCGACGAGACACTCGGCAAGGTGGTCGGCGGTGGACGCCCACTCCTCGGGCGAGCGGGGAATTCCGATCCTGACCCGGCCGCCGAAACGACCGTGCTCTCCGTGCAGGGCGATCAACACGACGGAGTCGCTGGGATGGAACCCCAGCACGAACGGAAGGGCGTCGGCAAGTTCCGCCGGGCCCCTCAGGGTGATCTGCTGGGTACGGGATGATCCGCTGTCTTCACGGTGGTTCGCGTTCATGGTGAAGACCGTCTCGTGATCTACCGAAATCCGAAACCCCTGTGGATAACTCCCAAATCGCCTGTTCGGCTCGCCACTGGGTTGTCCACGGGTTCGACAGGCCATTGGCACGATGTCCGAGCCATCGGGTTGCATGGAGCCATGACCCACGAAGCGTCTCTGGAAGACCGCGCCGCGCTCCGCGCCTCTGCCGATGCCGTGCTCGCCCGTCTCGTCTCCGACCCGACCGGCCGGGCCAGGCTGCGCGAGGACCAGTGGCGAGCCATCGAAGCACTGGTCGCCGACCGGCGCCGAGCCCTGGTGGTGCAACGGACCGGCTGGGGCAAGTCGGCCGTGTACTTCGTGGCGACCTCACTACTCCGCGAGCAAGGCGGCGGACCGACCGTGATCGTGTCCCCGCTACTCGCGCTAATGCGCAACCAGGTAGAGGCAGCAGCTCGTGCGGGCATCCGTGCCCGCACGATCAACTCGTCGAACACCGAGGAGTGGCAGACCGTCCAGGAAGAAGTGGCCGCCGGAGAAGTGGACGTCCTCCTGGTCAGCCCCGAGCGGCTGAACAATCCCGACTTCCGCGATCAGGTGCTGCCCCAGTTGGCCGCCACCACCGGGCTGCTCGTGGTCGACGAGGCGCACTGTATCTCGGACTGGGGCCATGACTTCCGACCCGACTACCGTCGGCTTCGGACGATGCTGGCCGACCTGCCCGCGGGTGTCCCGGTGCTGGCCACCACCGCGACGGCCAATGCGAGGGTCACGGCGGACGTTGCCGAGCAACTCGGCACGGACACGGGCACGGACGCCCTCGTTCTGCGCGGCCCCCTCGACCGGGAGAGCTTGAGCCTTGGCGTCGTCGAACTGCCGGATGCGGCACATCGGCTGGCTTGGCTTGCCGACCACCTCGGTGAGCTCCCCGGCTCCGGCATCATCTACACCCTCACCGTCGCCGCGGCCGACGAGGTCACTGCCTATCTGCGTCAGTGCGGACACGCCGTCTCCTCCTACACGGGCAGGACGGAGAACGCCGACCGGGAGCAGGCGGAAAACGACCTCCAGGCCAACCGGGTCAAGGCGCTCGTGGCGACCTCAGCCCTCGGCATGGGCTTCGACAAGCCAGACCTGGGCTTCGTGGTACACCTCGGCTCGCCGTCCTCCCCGATCGCGTACTACCAGCAGGTCGGCCGGGCCGGCCGAGGAGTGGAGCACGCAGAGGTGCTGCTCCTGCCCGGCCAGGAGGACGAAGCGATCTGGCGGTACTTCGCCTCGGTGGCCTTTCCGCCCGAGGAGCAGGTGCGACGAACCCTCGACGTACTCGCACACGCGGGCCGACCGCTATCGCTACCTGCGCTGGAACCGCTGGTGGAGCTGCGGAGAACCCGGCTGGAGATCATGCTCAAGGTGCTCGACGTGGACGGTGCGGTACGCCGGGTGAAGGGGGGCTGGGAGAGCACCGGGCAGCCTTGGGCGTACGACACCGACCGGTATGCGTGGGTGGCGCGGCAGCGGGCCACCGAGCAACAGGCGATGCGCGACTACGTGGCGGCGACCGGGTGCCGGATGGAGTTCCTGCGGCGCCAGCTGGACGACGACGAGGCCACCCCGTGCGGTCGCTGTGACAACTGCTCGGGGGCACGGTTCGACCCGAAGGTGTCCGACGCGGCACTGGACGCGGCCGTGGGAGAGCTGGGCCGGCCCGGTGTGGAAGTCGAGCCGCGGAAGATGTGGCCCACGGGGCTCTCCGCCGTCGGGGTGGACCTGAAGGGTCGCATCCCTCCCGGGGAGCAAGCACTCGTCGGGCGTGCGGTGGGAAGGCTGTCGGACATCGGCTGGGGCAATCGGCTACGCCCGCTATTGGCCGACGGCACGCCCGACGCGGTCGTACCGGACGACGTCGTACAGGCGGTGGTGGACGTGCTGGCCGACTGGGCCAAGGGGCACGGCGGATGGGCCTCCGGTGCGAGCGACGCACCGGTCCGGCCCGCCGGTGTGGTCACCGTGGCTTCCCGCCGCAAGCCGCGCCTGGTGGAGTCGCTCGGGCGACGGATCTCCGAGATCGGCAGGATGCCGCTCCTGGGCATGGTGGAGTACGCACCGGAAGCGGAAGACCTCCGCGTCTCTCGGACCAACAGCGCCCAGCGGGTCGTCGGCCTGCAACGGTCCCTGACGGTCCCTCCGGCGTTGGCTGGACGACTGACCGCAATCGGTGGACCGGTTCTCCTCGTGGACGATCTGTCTGACACCGGCTGGACGTTGGCCGTGGCGGCTCGACTGCTGCTGCGGGCCGGGGCGGAAGGGGTGTTCCCCTTGGTGCTCGCCGTTCAGGCCTGAGACGCAACAGCCAGAAGTGAGACGAGGGAGGGAACGGGGAGTGAACAATGAGCAACTGGGCAGGGATATGAGTGGCATACCGACTCATTCCCGTCAGCAGCCTCAATTGCTCGTTGCCGCTCGCGCACGGGCCAGCAAGAATTGGGAAACCGCCCCGCACGGCCCGTCAGCGGTCCGGAAGGACTGTGCCGTGGTGCGCCCTCACCCGACCTTGCCCGCTTCGCGGGCGTGTATCCGAAGGGAGGACCGTGACCCTCGGATTCGCTCCGCCCACAGCCGCCCCGCCCAGATCGTCGTCCGAGTCCGCCAGCCGCCTCGCCCGGATACTCGAGCCATCCGAGTGGGCAGCGGCCGGAGTTCCCCTGCTCCGCAACCCTCGCGAAGTCGTCAGCGGCCTGCACTCCCGCCACACGCCGACCCCCAGGACGGCGGTCCTTGCCGTACTGGATCATGAGGAACGACTCGCCGCCAGCGCTTCGTTCGTTCGACGGCCCGTCGCGGCCGACGGCTGGGAGTTCCGGAATGCACTTCTCGCACACCTGCGGCGGGTGATTCCACATGACCTCCGCAGACGCTCGCCGGTTCGGACCGCGGTCCTGTTGTACTGCCGCGAGGGCGACGATCGCTGGACCGAGGAGGACGGAGCCTGGATGTGGGGGCTCCGGGACGCATGCACTCTGCACGGACTCCGCTGCGGCGCGTACATCACGCTAACCAAAGGGGGTTGGCAGGTGCTCGGCGAAGGCCGTGGAGGCCGTCGACCGAGTTCTGACTCACGGCCCCTGGCGCTCGGGGAAGAACCGAACGAGCCAGACCGGCTCGCCCCCAGGATCGCGAGTGGGGCAAGCGACCCCCTGCGCCGAGCCGCCGCACGCTGATCGCACAGCCCCGCCGGACCCGGTGGGGTCCGGCGGAGAGGGCTCGGTCAGACTCCGGCGCCTGCGCCGAGAAGCGCCGTGATGCGCTGCGGGTCACCGCAGACGATCAGCAGTGCGCCCGCTCGCCCCAGGGCGGCCGGAAGAGCTCGGGCCTCTGTGGACTCGTCTCCGCCATTGACGGCGACGATCACCACGGGGCGGGCGGTGGCACGCTCCACGGTGGAGGCAGCCGCGAAGAACACGTCGTCACCGGTGTCCTGCTGGGCCCAGTAAGCGGCCTCACCGAAGGACAGCTCATGAGCCGCCCACGGGTGCGGATCACCAGTGGTGAGCACCAGGATCTCGCCCGGTGCCCGTCCACTCTCCAGAAGCAGGTCGAGCGCCTCCTCGGCAGCGTCGAGCGCACCGTCGGCCGGAGCCGGGATCAGCTGGAGCTGCGGAGTGGATTGCTGGTCGGAACGATTCTCCGCGCACTGCGCCGGAGACGGGCCAGCACCGGGGTGCGGGCGCGGGGTCGGTGCGGCAGGCCTCGCCGGACCCGGAACAGGACGTCCGGGACGTGGAGAGGCCGCGGAACGCGGACCGGGTACGGGACGGGGGGTCGACGCGGGGCGGCCGGCAGCCGCGGTGGCGCGGGGACCCTGGGCGCTCTCGTGAATCTGAGACTCCTCGGGGATGAGAGGCATGAATGATGTCTATCAAACGCCGCTGCGCGGAGCATCGGCGGGTGGGCACGCATGTGCACCCCGGCCTCGTGGGCGGCCCCTCAACAGGGTTCCACGGCCGGAAGTTCAGAAGTCGAAGCCGAGTTGGCCCCCGCTCTCCAGCGCGGCTGCCTCGGCGGAGAGGCGAGCCTTCTTGAGGTGGCGCCACCGGGGCAGCGCGTCCATGTACGACCAGGAGAGTCGGTGATACGGGGTGGGCCCCCACTCTTCGAGCGCCACCTTGTGGACCGGCGAAGGGTAGCCCGCGTTGGCCCCGAAGGCGAACGACGCGTACTCACCGTCCTCCGACCCCAGCTCGGCCATGCGGGTGTCGCGCCGGACCTTTGCAATGACGGAGGCAGCCGCAACGGCGATGCAGGACTGGTCCCCCTTGATCACCGTACGAACCCGCCAGGGGCTTCCGAGGTAGTCGTGCTTGCCGTCCAGAATGACTGCGTCAGGTCGCACAGGAAGCCCCTCCAAGGCACGGACGGCCGCGAGCCGCAGTGCCGCCGTCATGCCGAGCTCGTCGATCTCTTGCGGAGAGGCATCGCCGAGTGCGTACGCGGTGACCCAGCCCTCCAGCTCCGCGGCCAACTGGTTCCGGCGCTTGGGGGTCAGGAGTTTCGAGTCGGTGAGCCCCTCCGGGGGGCGTCGAAGGCCGGTGACGGCCGCACACACCGTGACGGGACCGGCCCATGCTCCGCGTCCGACCTCATCGACCCCGGCGACGATCTTGGCGCCGGTGGTGGCTCGGAGCGACCGCTCGACGGTGTGGGTGGGAGGTTCGTACGGCATGGCGCCAGATAGGTTACGCCGCTCGATGCCTCGTGCGACACCCGGATTCCCCACGGGCACCCGGAATTCGACGCGCCCCTGCCTCCACGGCCGTCCGCGAGGGGACGCCGCTTCCCTCAAACGCGCAGGAGGGGAACCATGACCCGGTCGATCACATCGGCGACCTCATCGTCAGCCCATTCGCTTCCGCACACTTTGGAGCGATACATCATCATCGCAGGGATGACATCGAGGACAAGGTCGTCAAGTGCATCAGGGCGCACCTCCCCACGCGCGATTCCGCGCTGAATGACGTCCCGGAAGAGACGTTTGGACGGCTCCACGATGCCTTTGGCGATCAACTCATGAAACCGCTCGGCAGCCCCAGGATCGCATTCGTGAAGAACAGCACGCAGCGCGAAGCCGGGCTTGGAATACAACACGTCCCGAACGCTGCGGCACAGCTCATACAGGTCCTTCCGCACGCTGCCACCATCGGGGGCTTCGTCGAGCGTCGGCAGGCCGGCCCGGAGAGCGTCCGCCACGAGGTCTTCCTTCGAGGACCATCGGCGGTACACGGCGGCCTTGCCCGTCTGCGCACCGACCGCGACACCCTCCATCGTGAGTCCGCTCCAGCCGACGCTACCCAGCTGATCGAGCGCGGCTTCCAGGATCGCCCGTTCGAGAACGGGTCCGCGGCGCCGCAGCACCGCCCCCTCCGACCGAGCAGCAGCCGCAGATCGCGAAGTAACCATGGGGATCTCTCCGTTGACGCGATTCGATTCGCCAGCAGCACGCAGTGAACGGTTGCGTTCACTGCATGGAACTCACTACCGTGGCGAACAGTGAACGAGTACGTTCACTAATTTTTCCGTGGGGGATCCATAGTGACAACTTCTCGGGTAGACACACAGACCAAGGACGGGACCGCTCGCGCCGCAGCTCGGCCGGGCATCGCCTTGACCGTCATCGCCGCCTGCCAGCTCATGGTCGTTCTCGACGCCACCATCGTGAACATCGCCCTGCCGCACATCCAGGACGCGCTCTCCTTCTCGACCACCGACCTGTCGTGGGTGCTGAGCGCCTACACGCTCACGTTCGGGGGCCTGCTGCTCCTCGGTGGGCGCGCCGGAGACATCCTGGGCCGCCGTAGGGTGTTCATGTCCGGGATCCTGCTCTTCACCTTCGCTTCCCTCCTCGGCGGATTCGCCCAGGAGCCCTGGCAACTGCTCGCCGCACGAGCCCTGCAGGGCGTGGGCGGCGCGATCGCCTCGCCCACCGCGCTCGCGCTGATCACCACGACCTTCCCCGAAGGGCCCGAGCGCAACAGGGCCTTCGGTGTGTTCGCCGCCGTCTCCGCGGGCGGCGGTGCGATCGGCCTGCTAGCCGGTGGAGCACTCACCGAATGGCTCGACTGGCGCTGGGTCCTGTTCGTCAACGTGCCGATCGGCCTGCTGATCGCCTTCCTCACCCCGCTCTACATCTCGGAGTCCGAGCGCCACCCCGGCCGCTTCGACGTCGCCGGCGCAGCGACCTCGACGCTCGGGATGGCAGCACTGGTCTACGGGTTCATCCGTGCGTCCGAGGAAGGGTGGAAGGACGGGCTGACCATCGGCTCCTTCATAGCTGCGGTGGTCCTCCTCATGGCCTTCGCCGTGGTGGAGTCCCGGGCGAAGGAACCGATCACCCCGTTGCGGATGTTCGCGGACCGCAACCGTTCGGGCACGTACGTCATCATGCTCAGCCTGGCGGCAGCCATGTTCGGGATGTTCTTCTTCATCGTGCTGTGGGTGCAGGACGTCCTGGGCTACAGCCCGGTCCAGTCCGGTCTCGCCTTCCTTCCGGTGACTGCAGCAATCGGCATCGGTGCGGGACTCGCCCAGCGCCTGCTACCGGCGCTCGGCCCCAAGCCGTTCATGGTGACCGGATCGACCCTCACGGGCGTGGGGCTCGGCTGGCTGACGTTCATGTCGTCGGACAGCAGCTACCTCAGTGGCGTCCTCGGCCCGATGGTCGTGTTCGGCTTCGGCATGGGCCTCAATTTCGTGACGCTCACGCTCACCGCCGTCTCGGGAGTGGCCCCGCACGAAGCGGGTGCGGCATCGGGTCTGCTCAACGCGACCCAACAGGTTGGCGGCTCGCTCGGACTGTCGATCTTGGTCACGGTCTTCGGCACAGCCAGTCGCGAGGAGAGCGAGCGGCAGCTGCCGGACTTCCTCGCACACTCGACGCCCGAGCAGCAAGCAGCGGCCATGGAGACGAAGGAGCTTCCAGCTCCCTGGGGCCACGACGTGCTGACCTCGGGCATCTCCTCTGCCTTCACCGCCGCCGTCGGAATGGTGTTGATCGCCCTGGTCACGGCCGTCCTCGTGATCCGGGTACGCAAGAGCGACCTGGAAGCGCTGAGCGGGCGCGCAGAGGCCGCGGGGCCGATGGGCTGAGCTTCGGGCGCCGAAGGAGGAGCATCGTTCCCCGGACCTGCGAAGGGGATCCGGGGAACGATGCTCCTCATCAGACGGCCCGCTCCGGGGCCCATCCCGGAAGGTCCTCGGTCTGCCGCAGCCATTCAGCAGGCGGTGCACCCGCCGTCGCTGAGGCGACCACGCCCCCGGCGATCGCACAGGTCGTGTCCACGTCCCCCCCGACCTGGGCGGTCGTCCAGAAGGTCCGCTCGAAGTCACCGAGTCCCCGGGCAGCCGACCACAGGGCAAAGGGGACCGTGTCGTGAGCGCTCGTCCTCCTGCCACAGCCGAGCACCGCGGCGACCGTGCCCGCATCACCGTAGTCGAGCATGTCGCGGGCCCGGCGCAGCCCCGCTCCGACCGCGCTGCGCGGCACGAGGGCGATGACCCCGTCGAGCAGCGCCTCGGGGGTGGGCGGCCCAGCGGGGTTCGCAGTGATCGCTGCCGCCGCGGCAATCGCCATGGCGCCCACCACGGCTTCCCTGTGCTGGTGGGTCGTGTAAGCGGAGATCTCGGCCTGGTGGGTCGCCTGCTCCGGGTCGTCCGCGTACCAGGCTCCCAGCGGGGCGATCCGCATGGCGGCACCGTTGCCCCATGAGCCCTGCCCCTTGAAGAGCCCGGCGGCGAGCTCCCGCCAGTCACCACCCTCCCGGATGAGTCGGAGCATCCGGTTGACCGCCGGTCCGTAGCCGCGGTCGAAGTCATGGTGCTCCGCGAAGGACGCGGCCAGGGCATCCTGTTCGATCCGACCGTGGCGAACGAGGACGGCCAGGACAGAACAAGCCATCTCGGTGTCATCGGTCCACTGCCAAGGGCCGGCGGGCAGCTCTCGGCGCTTCAGCAAGGGGTAGTGGGAGGGTACGAAGAACTGGGAGCCCAGGGCGTCTCCCACGGACAGCCCGCGCAGGCTGGCCAGGGCGCGGTCGAAGCGCCGTTCGGGTGAGGAGTCAGCGGTCATCGGTCTGCCACTCTATCCGGTGTGCCCGTACGGATCCGGGGTACGCCAACGTTCAAAAGGTCGGTCCAGGCGATACTTCCCGTCCTCCCCGAGGAGCAGTACGCGCGTCTCCCCGTTTCCGGGATTCGACAGCGACTCGAATTCAGCGACCGTCCAGTGGAACCAGCGCATGCAGAAGAGCCTCATGGTGAGCCCGTGGGTGACCAGTAGGACGTTCTCCGGATGGTCGGGGGCTTCGAAGCTGCGGTACAGGCTCTCCAAGAAGGCACCGACCCGGTCGTAGACGTCGGCACCGGACTCGCCCTGGGCGAAGCGGTAGAAGAAATGGCCGTAGGCGTCCCGATACACCTTCTGCAGCCGCACGTCTTCCCGGTCCTGCCAGTTGCCCCAGTCCTGCTCCCGCAGCCGCGGCTCCTCCCGCACCCTGACCTGGCGGGCGGGGAGACGGAAGGCCCGGAGCGTCTCATGGGTACGGCGGTACGGCGAGACGTAGACGCTGACCGATTCCTCTCCGAAGAGCTCCCGCAGCCACTCCCCCGTCGCCTCTGCCTGTCGCCATCCGGTCTCCGTCAGTCGCAGGGCGTGGTCGGGCTCGCGCTCGTACACCGTGTCATCAGCGTTGCCCTCCGACTCTCCGTGCCGTACGAGGACGATGCGCCGCGGTCGTGCCATACCCCGACCCTAGAACGCCGCTCCCCCACCGGCTCAGTCGAGCAGGCACTCGGGGTACGCAGGCGAACACTGAAGCCGCCGTGGGTCACACCGTCCAGGACGGTTCGAGCTGCACCACGTCGCCGTTCAGCGCCGCCACGTCGGCCGCGGTACGGGCCCGCAGCCCGAGCCGTTCGATGCGCTCGACCCGGTACTTGCCATGCTCGGCAGCCGACTGCCACAGCGAGAGGACCAGGAACTCGCTTCCCGGTGCCTCACCGAAGAGGCCTCGCAGCATGCCCGGGGACCCGGCCATGGCAGGGTTCCACACCTTCTCCTGCATGAGGGCGAAGTGCTCTGCCCGGTCCTCGTGGACACGGGCGTGCGCCACCCGTGCCACGTCCGCGTCGGAGAACTTCGGCTCGAACCCCGTCTTCACGTCGAAACGGTGGTCGAACAACTTGGCCTGGAGGTCTTTGAAGGTTCCGACCTGTGAGGCGGCCAAACGGTCGTGGGACCGTGCCATGAACGAGTCGTAGAAGGCCCGGCTCTCCCAGAACGCGAAGACGTGGGCGACGTCCGGGCGAACTCGGCTCCACCCACCGCCCTGTCCCCGGAATCCCGGCTCACCGAGCAGTCCCGCCCATTTCCGCTGTCCTCGTTCGAACCCTCGACGGTCCATCACGGTACAGCGAATCCACTTGACCAGCACCGCGCCATCGTACGGGGCCGAGGAGCGGCCCGGCAGACCTTCGGTGGGGACAACCGCCGGGCCCCGCGTGCTGCGCACCGCCCCGCTCGATGCCGAAACGAGTCGTCGGGCCTGGTGCCAACTCCTGTCGCACTGCCACCCTTCCTGGACGGAACCGCATCGACGCACGGGGGAAGCGCTTCACCCACCGAGCAGCCGTCACCCTGGAGAGGACGGCCCTTGGAGCATCGACGCCGCGCGCCGACACGGAGCACCCCTCGCTCCGGCCCGCTGGAGCCTCTTCAACGGACTACGCTTCAGAACGAACTTCTCCTGTAACCCCTGTGAAGGTCAGGCCGATTCGAGCCAGATGTACGTCGAGATCCAGCTTCTCATCGCTTCCCGCGCAGCTCTCCTCCGAAGCCCCCGGTTCACTGTCATAGCCACGTGACACCATGAGGAATCAGCCCGCGACCAAGGGCTTTGTTGACGCCGACGACACGAGGCCGAGGCATGCGCGGGGGCGCTTGCGGAGAGGGGAAGCACCATGAGCGGACTCAACAAAGGGGTGGGACGTGTCGAGGTCACGCTCAAGTGGGACCCCGCCGCTCCCGGTGCTCCGGCCCATGACCTGGATCTGGTGGCCGGAGTGTTCACCGCGGCAGACCCGCACGGCGCACCGGCGCAGCTGGTGCACTTCGGCAGCCGCTCTCCCGACGGCACCATCACGCTCCACCGCGACAGTCGCACGGGGCAGGGGTTCGGCTACGACGAGGCCATGACCGTGGAGTTGGACCGATTGGACTCCAGGTATGCACGGGTGGTGGTGGGCGTGGTCATACAGCAGGGCGGCGGACGCCTGACCTTCGGCGACGTGGCGAACACCGGAATACGGGTTCGCGAGGGCTACACCGATCTACTGACCCACGACTTCACCGATGTGCACCAGGCCCGTTCGGCGACGGTCATCGAGTTCACCCGCAATGGGACGAACGGATGGTCGTACCGCTCCCTCAGTCGAGGATTCGACGTCGATCCACAGGCCTTCGGTGCCATCTTGGGCTCCGCTCCGGCCTGAGAAGACCGAACACGACCGAAGGGGCGAGCAGTTCTGACGCCCCTGAACGGACGGCATCCACGTCCAGGGCGGGGGCAGGCCCCCTTGCGTCATGTGCTCCCCGCATACAGTCGTGGTACGCCCGCCGTCGCAAGGGAGGGGTGTCGGCCCAGGCCTGACACCCCTCCCTCACCGGGATAGCACTTCGGATTCAGCTATGTCGAGGGCCGCATCCGATATGCAACTCCGCAGTTTCAGCTGCAGCCGCTGGTCGAGCCGCAGCCCTCGCAGATGTAGCAAGAGCCGGCCCGCTGCATCTTCGTGCCGCAGGAGAAGCAGAGGGGCGCATCGGCACTGATGCCGAGCTGCATCTCGACGAGCTCCGCGGAGGTGTGGGCCTGCTTCGGGGCCGGGACTTCGACCTTGGCGACAGGGGCTGCGACTGCCTTCAGCTCCTGGGTCACAGGGGCGGACTGAGCCAGTCCCTCAACGTCGACCTCGTCCTCGGCCGGCTCGTACGAACCGGTCTCCAGGTGCCGCTGACGCTCCTCGGCGGAGTGGATGCCCAAGGCGGAACGGGTCTCGAAGGGAAGGAAGTCGAGCGCCAGACGACGGAAGATGTAGTCGACGATCGACTGCGCCATCCGCACGTCCGGGTCGTCCGTCATGCCTGCCGGCTCGAAGCGCATGTTGGTGAACTTCGAAACGTAGGTCTCCAGCGGGACCCCGTACTGCAGGCCGACGGAGACGGCGATGGAGAAGGCGTCCATCATGCCGGCGAGCGTGGATCCCTGCTTGGACATCTTCAGGAACACTTCGCCGAGACCGTCGTCCGGGTAGGAGTTGGCCGTCATGTAACCCTCGGCGCCCCCGACGGTGAAGGAGGTGGTGATCCCCGGGCGCCCCTTCGGGAGGCGCTTGCGCACCGGACGGTACTCGACGACCTTCTCGACGGCTTCGCGGATCGTCGCCTCGGACTTGGCGGTGACCTTGTCCTTCTCCTCCTCCTTCTTCTTGGCGGAGAGCGGCTGGCCGACCTTGCAGTTGTCGCGGTAGATCGCGAGCGCCTTGACGCCCATCTTCCACGCCTCGAAGTAGACCTCCTCGACGTCCTCGACCGTGGCCGTCTCCGGCAGGTTGACGGTCTTGGAGAGGGCTCCCGAGATCCACGGCTGGATCGCCGCCATCATCCGGACGTGGCCCATCGCGGAGATGGAGCGCTCACCCATGGCGCAGTCGAAGACCTCGTAGTGCTCGGCCTTCAAACCGGGGGCGTCGATCACGTTGCCGTGCTCGGCGATGTGGGCGACGATCGCCTCGATCTGCTCCTCCTGGTAGCCCAGTCGGCGCAGGGCCTGCGGCACGGTGCCGTTGACGATCTGCATCGAGCCGCCGCCGACCAGCTTCTTGAACTTGACCAGGGCGAGGTCGGGCTCAAGGCCGGTGGTGTCGCAGGACATCGCGAGACCGATGGTGCCGGTGGGGGCGATGACCGAGGCCTGGGCGTTGCGGAAGCCGTTCTTGGCACCGAGGCGGATCACGTCCTGCCAGGCCTCCGTGGCGGCGGCCCAGATCGGCGAGTCCAGGTCGTCCATGCGGACGGCCTTGGCGTTCTCGTCCGCGTGCTGCTGCATGACGCGCTGGTGCGGCTCGGCGTTGCGGGCGTAGCCGTCGTACGCGCCGACGACGCCGGCGAGCTCGGCAGAGCGCTTGTACGAGGTGCCCGTCATCAGCGAGGTGATGGCGCCGGCCAGAGCACGGCCGCCGTCGGAGTCGTACGCGTGGCCGGTCGCCATCAGCAGGGCGCCGAGGTTGGCGTAGCCGATGCCGAGCTGGCGGAAGGCCCGGGTGTTCTCGCCGATCTTCTGGGTGGGGAAGTCGGCGAAGCAGATGGAGATGTCCATCGCGGTGATGACGAGCTCGACGACCTTGGCGAAGCGCTCGACGTCGAAGGACTGGCTGCCCTTGCCGTCGTCGTTGAGGAACTTCATCAGGTTCAGCGAAGCGAGGTTGCAGGACGTGTTGTCCAGGTGCATGTACTCGCTGCACGGGTTCGAGCCGTTGATGCGACCGGACTCGGGGCAGGTGTGCCAGTGGTTGATCGTGTCGTCGTACTGGATGCCCGGGTCGGCGCAGGCCCATGCGGCTTCGGCCATCTTGCGGAAGAGCGCCTTGGCGTCGACCTCCTCGATGACCTCACCGGTCATGCGCGAGGTCAGACCGAACTTACCTCCGGACTCCACGGCCCGCATGAAGGTGTCGTTGACGCGGACGGAGTTGTTGGCGTTCTGGTACTGGACGGACGTGATGTCGTCGCCACCCAGATCCATGTCGAAGCCCGCGTCACGGAGGGCGCGGATCTTTTCCTCCTCCTTGACCTTGGTCTCGATGAAGTCCTCGATGTCGGGGTGGTCGACGTCCAGGATGACCATCTTGGCCGCACGGCGGGTCGCACCGCCCGACTTGATGGTTCCCGCAGAGGCGTCGGCGCCGCGCATGAACGAGACCGGGCCGGAGGCGTTGCCTCCGGAGGAGAGCAGTTCCTTGGAGGAACGGATGCGGGAGAGGTTCAGGCCGGCGCCGGAGCCGCCCTTGAAGATCATGCCCTCTTCCTTGTACCAGTCGAGGATCGACTCCATGGAGTCGTCGACGGACAGGATGAAGCACGCGGATACCTGCTGGGGCTGCGGCGTACCGACGTTGAACCAGACAGGCGAGTTGAAGCTGAAGATCTGGTGCAGGAGGGCGTACGCCAGCTCGTGCTCGAAGATCTCGGCGTCGGCGGGCGAAGCGAAGTAGCCGTACTGCTCGCCGGCCTTCGTGTAGGTCTTCACGATCCGGTCGATGAGCTGCCTGAGACCGGTCTCGCGCTGCGGAGTGCCGACCGCACCGCGGAAGTACTTGCTGGTGACGATGTTGACCGCGTTCACCGACCAGAAGTCGGGGAACTCGACGCCACGCTGCTCGAAGTTGACCGAGCCGTCGCGCCAGTTGGTCATGACGACGTCACGGCGCTCCCAGACCACCTCGTCGTACGGGTGCACGCCGGGGGTGGTGTGGATGCGCTCGATGCGCAGGCCCTTGCTCGCCGACTTGGCTCCCTTGGTGCGGGAACCACGTGCCGGGCCGCTCGCCGTCTCTGTCATGCCGCCTCCCATATAAGGGCAAAACACTCTTTGGCGCCCATATAGTCCTAGGGCACCGTCTTCTGTACGTCGTTCTGCACTGCTGCCACAGGAATCGCAGAAGGATCACCTGGGGCACATCTGTCGGGCCGCCCTGCGGCCGGACGCCGGGTCACAGGCGGACCCGGACCGCCGGTCAGTCGGCGGCAGCAGCGGGAACGGGAACCTCGGGGGTTTCACCGGCCCCGCAGTTATCAGCGGGAGGCCGCACACGGAGTTCCGCAATGGCGGCCTCGAAGTCTTCGAGGCTGTCGAAGGCCTTGTACACGGACGCGAAACGCAGGTAGGCGACGAGGTCGAGTTCCTGCAAGGGGCCGAGGATGGCCAGGCCCACGTCGTGGGTGGTCAATTCGGCACTCCCGGTGGCGCGCACCGCCTCTTCGACCCACTGGCCGAGCTTGGCGAGGGCGTCCTCGGTGACCGGCCGTCCCTGGCACGCCTTGCGCACGCCAGAGATGACCTTGGTGCGACTAAAGGGTTCAGTGACGCCGGAACGCTTCACCACCATGAGCGAACACGTCTCCACCGTCGTGAAGCGACGGGAGCAGTCGGGGCACTGACGGCGGCGACGGATCGACGTCCCGTCGTCCGTGGTGCGACTGTCGACGACACGGCTGTCGGGGTGCCTACAGAAGGGACAGTGCACTGGTTCCGACCCTCCTCATGGCACGACTGACGAGCCTCGCCTGCCCGTCAAGGCCTGCGAAGCGACCACCAGCATAGGCGATGCGAACACCCTCAGCAGACCGAGGACCACTACCCCTAGGCGGTTGATGCCATCCAACCACTAGATCTTGGGTTCAACCCTCTAGGGTCCCCGCGTGTCGCAACCCGGCGACGCCACGGAATCGGACATCCGGATGGGACACTGGGAGGACGCACCCGCCCATCGCGTCCCAGCCGCGAAGGCTACCGGAACGACCGTTTCGAGGATGACGGCGCCCGCGCACGCATACACCCCCGCACATACGCGCGTAAGGCAATCCGGGAATTTTCACTCGAACGTGTGTTTGGCGCAACCTTTCGAAAGCTACTACCGTTGTGCCAGCCAGGGAGACCATTCGAGAGGGGCCGACGACGTGACCACCACCGCAGACAGTGCCACCATCACCGCCCAGGACCGCTCCCAGGGCCGACTCGAGCCGGGGCACGCCATGAGCGACGCGAACATGAACGGCGAGGAATCCGGGCGCCCCGCCCGCGCCCTCCCCGGCCGACCCCCTGGCATCCGGGCCGACAGCTCCGGGCTCACCGACCGGCAGCGCAGGGTCATCGAAGTCATCCGCGACTCGGTCCAGCGGCGCGGTTACCCGCCGTCGATGCGGGAGATCGGACAGGCGGTCGGCCTTTCCAGCACGTCCTCCGTGGCCCACCAGCTCATGGCTCTGGAGCGCAAGGGCTTCCTGCGCCGCGATCCACATCGGCCCCGCGCATACGAAGTCCGAGGCTCCGACCAGCCGAGCACGCAGGCCACGGACACCACCGGCAAGCCGGCGGCGTCCTACGTCCCGCTGGTGGGGCGGATCGCCGCCGGCGGTCCGATCCTCGCCGAAGAGTCCGTCGAGGACGTCTTCCCCCTCCCCCGCCAGCTGGTCGGCGACGGCGAGCTGTTCGTCCTCAAGGTCGTCGGCGATTCCATGGTCGAAGCCGCCATCTGTGACGGCGACTGGGTCACCGTCCGTAGGCAGCCCGTGGCCGAGAACGGTGACATCGTGGCCGCAATGCTCGACGGTGAGGCAACGGTCAAGCGCTTCAAGCGCGAGGACGGCCACGTCTGGCTCCTTCCGCACAATGCGGCCTACCAGCCGATCCCCGGCGACGAGGCCACCATCCTCGGCAAGGTCGTGGCAGTACTACGGCGCGTGTGACACTTCACCGCCGGCTCTGACCGGACCCCGGGACCCACTGCGCCGGTCCCGGGGTCCTACCGTTCCACGGGCCTCTCAGACACCCGCCTCCCTGGACGCCGCATCGATGGCCGCAAGCGACTTCCGCACCTGGTTGCGATCCGTGGTGTACCAGAAGTCAGGGAGCGAAGCCTTGAGGTAGCTTCCGTAGCGAGCAGTGGCCAGCCGAGGATCGAGGACCGCCACGACGCCCCGGTCCCCCGTGGCACGCACCAGGCGACCCGCCCCCTGGGCCATGAGCAGGGCCGCATGGGTCGCCGCAACAGCCATGAAGCCGTTTCCTCCCGCCTCCTCGACGGCCTTCTGGCGTGCACTCATCAGTGGGTCGTCCGGGCGCGGGAACGGGATCTTGTCCATGACGACCAGCTGGCAGCTGGCGCCCGGCACGTCCACTCCCTGCCAAAGCGAAAGCGTGCCGAAGAGGCAGGTCTTCGGATCGGCGGCGAAATTCTTGATCAACTCGCCGAGCGTGTCCTCGCCCTGGAGCAGGATCGGCAGTTCCGGAATCCGCCCCCGAAGCTCCTCCGCCGCCTGCTGTGCCGCCCTCATCGAGGAGAAAAGCCCCAGGGTCCGCCCGCCTGCGGCCTGCATCAGTTCGGTGAGCTCGTCGAGCATGTCACCCCGCTCTCCGTCGCGCGCGGGGCGCGACAGGTGCTTGGCGACGTAGAGGATGCCCTGCTTCGGATAGTCGAACGGAGAGCCGACGTCGATGCCCTTCCACACGGGCTGGTCATCGCCCTCGGAGCCCTCGGGCCCCAGTCCGAGCGAGGCTCCGACGCCATTGAAGTCTCCGCCGAGCTTGAGCGTGGCCGAGGCGAGCACCACGGACCGCTCCGTGAACAACTTCTCCCGCAGCAGGCCGGAAACGGTGAGGGGAGCAACCCGGAGCGAGGCCCCGAACCGGTCGTGCCGCTCGTACCAGACGACGTCGTATTCGGATCCGTGAGTGATCCGCTCCGCCACTCCGTGCACGGTCTCCACGGAGGCCATGGCCTGTTTGCGCACGGCGTCCTCGTCCTGCACGGCCCGGTCACGGGTGTTGCCCAGGGCCGTGATCACGGTACGGGCTGCATCGCGGAGCGCCATCAACGCATACGCCAGATCCTCCGGGATCTCCTCCAAGCGCCCCGGAAGCGCCAGCTCCATGACGCGCTCAAAACCCTCGGCAGCAGTCTGCAGCTGATCGGCGGCCTTCTCGTCCACGAGCTTCGCAGCCCGACGCACGGCTCGGTTGACCTGCCCGGGAGTGAGCTCGCCGGTGGCAACACCGGTAACCCGGGAGACCAACTCATGGGCCTCATCGATGATCAGCACCTCGTGCTGCGGAAGCACCGGCGCCCCCTCGATCGCGTCGATGGCGAGGAGCGCATGGTTGGTGACGACGACATCGGCCAGCTTGGCCCGCTCCCGTGCCGCCTCCGCGAAGCACTCGGCGCCGTACGCACACTTGCTCGCACCGAGGCACTCCCGGGAGGAGACCGAAACCTGGGCCCAGGCCCTGTCGGAGACACCGGGCGTCAGATCATCCCGGTCGCCCGTATCCGTCTCGTCAGACCAGTCCCTCAGCCGCATCAGGTCCTGCCCCAGCTTGCTGGTGGGCGCAGCCGCCTCGAAAGGATCGAACAGTCCGTCCTCTTCGTCCTGTGGGACGCCTTCGTGGAGTCGGTGCAGGCAGAGGTAGTTCGACCGCCCCTTGAGCATGGCGAACTGGGGCCGTCGCCGTAGCTGTGGATGCAGCGCGTCGACCGTGCGGGGAAGGTCCCGCTCGACGAGCTGGCGCTGGAGCGCCAGGGTGGCCGTGGCAACGACCACCCGCTCCCCCTGGGCGAGCGCCGGCACGAGGTAGCCGAGCGACTTGCCGGTGCCGGTGCCGGCCTGGACGAGGAGGTGGGAATTGTCGTCGATGGCCTCGGCCACGGCCTGGGCCATGGCGACCTGGCCGGGCCGCTCCGTGCCGCCGACGGCGGTGACGGCGGCGTGGAGGAGATCGGGGAGGGATGGCTTCGTCATAGCCCCTCCACCCTACGGGGCGGCGCTGACAGTCGGATCCGCAAGCGGATTGGGAACGGTCCCGTGAACCGCCGCGTGCGGACGCTCGGAACGGTCCCGGTAACCGTCCAGGTGCAGACGGTTGCGGTTCAGGCAGAGCCGCTCGATGCGCGGGGTGAGGAGGTCGAAGAGTTCGAACCGCTCCTTCAGCTCGGGGAAGCGCGATTGGTAGCACAGGATCTCGGCGCGGACGAGTGCCCAGAAGTCCGCTTCGGGCAATCCGAGTTGTTCCTCACAGAGGGGAGCCAGGTAGCGGAAGACGCCGATGAAGAGTCCCGCATGGATGAACTGGATCAGGAATCCCGGCCCTTCCGTCAACAAGACGGCACGGACATCATCCGGAAGGGTGGCGTGTTCGGGAAGGGGGTGGGCACTGATGTTCACATCGTCGACGAAGTCTTTGATCGCCAGGCGCACGGGGACGTCGTCGCTGTCGTACACGACGATCGCGTTCTCACCATGCGGCGAGAAGACCGTGCCGTACCGGTAGAGAAAGTGCAGCAGGGGAGGGAGCAGGGCAGTGAAGAGGTGCTGGAGCCAAACGACGGGGGCGAGCCCGGAGCGCGTGACGAGCTCGGCGACGAAAGCCCGCCCTACCGGATCGACGTGGAGGAGGGAGGCAAGGGTGCGGGCACGCTCTCCCGGGGGGAGCCTGAGCGGTTCGCGCCAGATCGCACCGAGCAGTTCCTTGTACTGATAGGGGACTTCGGGCAGCCGGTCGTACAGGGGGTGCTCAACCGTGACGGAGGCGACTTCCCCGAGGAGGATCACTCCGCACTCCTCCCTCAGGAACGGGTCGGCATCGCGCAATCCGTGTACCCAGGCCGTGACGGCGGGCGCAGCAAGGGTGCGCTCGGTGGGCAGTCCTCGCCACACCAGGGTGTTGAGCACGGAGAGGGGAAGCTTGACCGTATGGCGATCCGGTCGGCTGGTGTTGAGGAAGGTGCGGACGGATTGCTGCGGTAGGCGGAGGTCGTCGTCCGCGGCGAGCGGAACGATCGACCCATCGGCAATGGCCGGGGCGTAGAGCGGGAGAAGGACTTCGTCCCACTGCCAGGGGTGGACCGGCAGCAAGACGTAGTCGTCGGGTTGGTGGCCACGTGCGATGAGGGCGACGTGGAAGGCAGCGCGCACTTCGGAGTCGAGTTCCCGGGCATAGAGCCGGTCGGAAGTCTCCAGACCGGGGACACCTCGGTAAGTGGCGATGCGTTTGCTGACGGCGATCCAAGGAAGCCGGGTTGCGCGGCGGGCCTCGGGAGCCCAACGGGCAGCATCGGTGGCGGAGAAGCCAATGCGTCCCTTGTTGAGGACGAGCCAGGGGTGGCCCGTCTGATGGCCTTCGAGTTCCGCGTACGGGAGTTCGGCAAGGCGGCCAGCACTGAGGGCCGTGTGATCGAGACGGGTGTCGGCGGCAAGGGTGGCGGAGAGTTCGCGGATGACGTGCCCCAGGGTGATCCCGTCGAGCTGGAGGAGGTGCCGGGCCCTCAGCAGGAAGTCGAAGGGGTCCACGAGGCGGAGACCCTCGTGGGTGATGGAGCCGGCGGCGACGCGCCAGCTGCCGTAGGCACCACGGCGGGCGCAGAAACTGAGCGTGGTGTCGTCGTCGAGTCGCAACGTGTATCGGTCGGGCTCACCGGCGTCCGCGCGCTCGGGCCGGATGATCTCCTCGTAGGCGAACTCGGAGAGGGCCTTGGCCAGGAGACGGGAAGACGCCCGGGCCCAGGCAGCGGCGTTCAGCTCGGGGGGCGCGAGCAGCTCGGACGCGGGGAGCGGTCCAGGGGCAGGAGCCGGCGCATCGGTGTCGGGGCGTCCGGAGTCGTGAGGTGCAGGGGAGGTCGACACGGAGACTCCTCGGGGGTGGGACCGCTGTGGGACCAGCGGTGTATGTGAGACGGAGGGGTGTTCACAGGACGTGTCGCAGGACGCGGTCACGGATCATGAGCGCGGCTCGCTTGTCGGGGAGGTCGACTTCCGCCGCAAAGCGGAAGCCGCTGCTGAGGAAGGCAGAGATGGAGGGGGTGTTGTGGATGTCGGGTTCGGCGACGACCCGGGTGCAGCGGGGACGGTGGTCAAGAACCAGATCGGCGACGACCCGCAGGAGCCTGGTGCCGATGCCACGCCCCCGGTCGCTGCCGTTTCCAAGCAGTAGATGAATCCCCGTGTCGTGGGGGCGCGCCGGGTAGTACCGGGCGAGCGGGTCGAGGTCTGCACGGTAGACCTCGAAATAACTCATGGGTGTGCCGTTGAGGACGCCGAGGCAGGGGACGCTCCGGCCATCGCCTTCGACTTGGGAACGAAGATGCCCGGTGGTGACGCTCTCAGGGCCGGCGAGCTCCCAGAAGGCCGCCACGGCGGGGTCGTTCATCCACCGGGCGATCAGGGGGACATCCCTCTCGATGCGTGCAGGGACGAGCTGGAAGGAGCCGAGAGGAGTGTCGATGGGGCCCCAGGCGGCGACGGAGTCCAAGAGGTCGCCGTCGAGAAGGACGGCAAGGTCGTCGGCCCTCAGATTGAGGGTGTCGTCCCCGGGCGGGTCGGCTGGTGGGCGGATGGACGGCACGATGTCGTTCTCCTCTCGACGGCGTGGTTGGGGTGCGGCATTCCGCCCGCGGGCTCAGGTACGAAGGGGGTTGGTGACGGTGACGTAGACGGACTGGGTGTCGACCGGCCCGACGAGCTCGTCCAGACCGTGCAGTCGGGTGAGCAAGTTGGCTTTGCTGCGCAGGTGCGTGGCTTCCAGGAGGCAGCGGGGAAGGGGAGATCCCAGGCTGGTGGCAGAGGTGAGGAAGCTGCGGAAGGCAGCGAGCAGGACTCGTTCGTCAGCAAGGTGCTGGGAACCGAAGGCCCCGATCAGACCGAGGACGTTGTTGATGCCGAGGTAATAGGCGAAGCGCTCGTCGGTGACCTGGTCGGAGACGAAGGTGTCACTGAGGGCACCGATGCCGGGGAGGCGGGCCTCCAGCTCGTCGCGGCGGGACTCGCGGAAGTAGTAGCCCTGGTTGTCCCGGTAGCGACCACCGATCGGCCAACCGTTCGGGTCGAGGAGCACCAGGGTGTTCTGCTGGTGGGCCTCCAAGGCGACGCCGGCGTTTCCGTCGAGCCAAAGCACGGGGCGGACGACCTGGTCGAGATAGCGGAGGAACCATTCGGCTGCGACGGCGTTCACGGGGCGGCCGGTTCGGATGGAGAGGCGGCCGATGACGTCGGCGAGCCGGGAGCGCATGCCGGCGGCTCCGGGCCAGGGGCGTGGGGTGGTGAGCGAGGCAATACAAACGGCGTCGTCACCGGGACCGAAGGGGTTGTGGCGAATCATGACGTCAAGGCCGGGGACGGGGGTGCCGTCCGGGGTGTCGACGGCGAGCCAGGCAGGGTCCCGGACGATGTCGAAGCTCGGGTGGGCGGCCTGCCACTCGTCGACGAGACCGGTACGGAGCAGGCGGTGGACCTCCACACCGCGGTGGAGCTCTTTGCGGAGGTTCTCACGACGCGAGTTGGTGATGCGCAGGCCGAGGGAGAGTTTGAGCATGGCCCGTGCACCGGGTCGATGCACGGTGCGGACGGAGGAGGTCGGATGCCAAGGGCTGCCGTGGCGGCCGAGGTCGTGGAGGAGGCCGGCGTCGAGGAGCTCTCGGACCTCGGGGCGGTGCACCAGTTCTCTCGCCTGCCAGGGGTGCAGGGGCAGCGGGGCGGTCCCTGAAGGGAACGCGAGCCCCTCGGCGAGTCCGGAGGCGAGCTGCTCGGCGCTGACCGATCGGCCCTGTTCGGTCCAGGCGGAGTCGGTGGCCAGGAGGGAACGGTCGACGGCCATCCAGTGGAGCGGGAAGGAGCCTCGGACCTCAGGCGAATAGAGCCGCCCCTCTGCTTCGGAGAGTCCTTCGCGGCTCTTGGGGGTGGGATGGAGCGGGTGGCCCAGGAGCAAGGACTGCTCTGCGGCGAGGAAGAGATCGGCCTCCGAGTGCGGCCGAGGACGGCAGCGGCACTCGGCGAGGAAGTCGGCGGTCCGCCGGGTGGAGTCGGCGACCCGGCCGACGAGGTCGGTGCCCTCAGAACGGCCCGTCTCGCGGTTGAGCAGTGCGGCCACCGTGACGGCGTCAACGGTCGGCGCGGCAGCCGGAAGGCCTTCGAGGGCGGGAGCGCCGAAGCGGTGCCAGCCCGTGGGCGACCAGTACCGGACGGGGACGAGGAGGGCGGTGCCACTGGCATCGAGAGGAACGCGCAGCGTGGTCGAACCGGGTGCCGGCAGGTTCGTCTCCCGCACCCAGCAGCGAAGGAGGTTCTCGACGGCGGCAGCATCAGCGGCACGCAGCGGATCGGGATCGTCCAAGGGATCGGGGCCGGTGGCCGGGCGGGGTGAACGGCACTGTTCCGGTCCTGTGTGCTGACGCGGGACGGTGGGTTCCTCGGCGGGGTGGGCTTCTACTCGAAGGGGTTCGGAGCGGAGGGGTTCGGAGCGGGCAAACCCTGCGGGTGCGGTTTCGGCGTGGAAGGTGCCCGTACGGAGGTTCTCGGGGTGCACGGCTTCTGCGTGCTCGGTCCCCGGATGAAGGGTCTGCGTGTGCTGGGGTTCAGGAGCGAGGGGGGCATCGGGGGCGAGGGCCGGGGTGGCGGGGATGGCGTTCACGGGACTTCCTTGGGGGTGGGGCCGGAGCGGTCCGGTTCAGTGGGACGGTCCGATGGTGTTGCGCGGGGCCGTGCCCCGGTGGGAGACGGGCGGGTGGAGGGTGTGGGCCCGTTCGGCCGTGGCCAGGGCGTCGGCGAAGCGGTCCAGGACTGCGGTGGTCTGCTCGTCGGTGAGGGTGAGCGGAGGGAGGAGGCGGACCACTGCGGAGTGGCGACCACCGAGCTCGACGATGAGTCCGCGGGCGAGGCACTCCTGCTGAACGGCGAGTGCCAGTGCGGGGGCGGGTGGCGGAACGAGATCGTCCGGGCCTTCCGCTTCGGGATCGACGAGTTCGATGCCGATCATCAGGCCCCGGCCGCGGACATCGCCGATGCAGGAGTGGTTGTTGGCGAGGTCCCGGAGTTGGTTGAGGATGCGGGCGCCGAGGGTGCCGGCCCGTTCGGCGAGCTTGTTCTCGCGGACGTACCGGAGGGTGGCCGTGCCTGCGGCCATGGCGAGTTGGTTGCCACGGAAGGTACCGGCGTGGGTGCCGGGCTCCCAGACGTCGAGTGCGGACCTGTACACGATGACCGCAAGGGGGAGGGAACCGCCGATCGCCTTGGACAGGACCATGACATCGGGCGCGATCCCGCTGTGCTCGACCGCCCAGAAGGCGCCGGTGCGGCCGACTCCGGTCTGGACTTCGTCGACGACGAGCGGCACGGAGCGGTCGGCCGTGATCCGGCGCATGCTGCGCATCCAAGCGTCGGGGGCGGGGATGACCCCGCCCTCGCCCTGGACGGCTTCCACGATCATTCCGGCAGGGGTGGTGACGCCGCTCTTGGGGTCGTCGAGGAGACTCTCGGTCCAACGGGCGGCCAGTTGGGCACCGCGCTCGCCACCGACGCCGAAGGGACAGCGGTACTGCTGCGGATAGGGAAGCCTCGTGACGCGGCCGGTGGTCGCGCCCCCGGAAGCCTCCAGGGCGCCAGCCGTCATGCCGTGGTAGGCGCCGGTGAAGGCGAGGAGACCGTTCCGGCCGGTGGCGGTGCGGACCAGGGTGAGGGCGGCCTCGACCGCGTCCGTACCCGCCGGTCCGCAGAACTGGATGCGGGCGTCGTCGGCGAGTTCACCGGGGAGGGTGGCGAACAGTTCTGAGGTGAAGGCGTCCTTGAGGGGGGTGGCGAGGTCGAGGACGTGCAGGGGGGCGCCCGAATCGAGGACCTTCCTGATTGCTTCCAGGACGACGGGGTGGTTGTGGCCCAGGGCGAGCGTCCCCGCACCGGACAGACAGTCCAGATAACGGCGCCCGTCGGCACCTTCGATGGTCACGCCCCGGGCTCTCACCGGGACGATCGGCAGGGAGCGTGCATAGGTACGCGCGGCGGACTCGCGCTGTGACTGGCGGCGCAGGATGCCTTCGTGCTCGCCTCTTCGGTCCGCCGGCCTGGTCTGCGTGCGCGCGGCCGGTGGGACGGCCGGAGCTGGTTCGGTCACGGCCACGGCTCGGTGTCCTCCCGCGGTAACGGTTGCATTGCACATCAGAGCGGCGCGCGGACCCCCATGAAGGCCGTCCTGGCGCCGGCTTTGCGTCCCCCGTACGTACCAACGACGGGAGCTGCCCGAGATCACGGGCCGGAGGGCAGGAACTTGGCGTGTCCCGGATCACTGCGCGACAACGACCGAAGAGTGCCCGGAACCGGGACCGGGACGCGTACCGTCCCCTCCGGCACCGGCATAGTGGGGCGGTCGGTCGTGTCCACACGGCGCGACCGCTGTTCGCCCATGCACAAGTTGACGTAGTCCCAGGGGGATCACGAGATGCGATCGATTCGTCCGCTGCTGATGGCGGCTTCTGTCGTTGCGGCGCTGACGCTCACCGTCACGGCCTGTGGCCCGAGCGAGGAGAACGCGGGGGACAAACCCGCCGCACCCATAAGCCTGGACCCGAACAAGATCAAGATCCCGGAGGACCTGAAGGACCGCCTGAAGGAACACGGGATCGACCTCGATCAGTGGCGGAACGGCGAGTGGAAGAACTGGGACCGCGACAAGTGGCTGCGCGAGGCCAAGGACTTCGTCAACCCGATCATCGAGGACCTCTGGGATACGGAACGGATGCGCAGGGCCGAGCGCCCCGACAAGCCGGTTGAGGAGGAGGACATCTCGGGTGACAAGGGCGTCACCGATCCGACTCCGATTCCCGTGCGGGCAAGGGCCGTGACGGCGCAGTACCACGCCCATGCGCCCGAATCGGGAAAGGTCTTCTTCGACGGACCCGAGGGGTCGATGGTCTGCTCGGCCACGGTCGTGAAGGATCCGGCGCATCCGGGCAAGTCCAACATGGTCTGGACGGCCGGTCACTGCGTGCACAAGGGCAAGCAGGGCGGCTGGTACCGCAACATCGCCTTCGTGCCCTCGTACAACGACTCGGCCCTGTCGACCTCGGACTTGGAGAAGGCGACACGGGAGCAGATCGCGCCGTACGGCGTGTGGTGGGCGGACTGGGTCAAGACCTCGGACCAGTGGATCGCCGAGGGTGCGTCGACCGGGGGCGCCGGGGCTCCCTATGACTTCGCGGTCATCAAGGTGACCCCGGAGAAGGGGAGTTCGGGCAAGTCCCTGGAGGAGACGGTCGGCTCCGCGCTTCCGGTGGAGTTCAACGCCCCGGCGGTGCCGAAGATCGCAAGTCTGACGGCAACGGGTTATCCGGCCGCGCCGCCGTTCGACGGTCAGAAGATGTTCCAGTGCGAGGACAAGCCGGGCCGGTTGTCCCTGAAGGCAGACCAGCCGACGATGTACCGGATCGGCTGCTCGATGACCGGTGGTTCGTCGGGCGGCGGCTGGGTCGCCGAGGGCAGCGACGGCAAGCCCGCCCTGGTGTCGAACACCTCGATCGGCCCGTCGACGGCCGGTTGGCTCGCCGGACCGCGGCTCGGCCCGGAGGCCAAGGCGCTCTTCGACGAGGTCAGCCAGAAGTACGCCGGCCAGTAGGCGCGGTGCGGAGGCGGGTCCTTCGGGTCCCGCCTCCTTCCCTGTCCACCGGACGACGCCCTGATCGAGCGGGGGACTTGCCTCCGCCCGGGCGACGGCGCATCGGATCGGCCGCACCGGGACCGGTGGTCCTACGGACGGCGGCTGGTTCCGCATGCTGCCGAACGCTACGGCGATGCCCGCGCCGGACACCTTGCTCGACCGGCCGCCGGCAAGGGGTTCACCCGCCGAGACGGCGCCCCCACACGGAACGGGGCGCTGCCCCTCCCGTGGTGGGGAGGGGCAGCGC
>NZ_JBHYMF010000071.1:0-5939 GCF_042742855.1 Streptomyces sp. NPDC058877
GCCCTCGGAGACGCCCAGCTTCTCCAGGATCAGGTCCTTGACCTTCGCCGCGTCCGCCTGTCCACGGGTGGCCTTCATGACCGCGCCGACCAGGGCGCCGACCGCCGCGACCTTGCCGCCGCGGATCTTGTCGGCGATGGCCGCGTTGCCCGCGATGGCCTCGTCGACGGCCGTGCCGAGGGCGCCGTCGTCGGAGACGACCTTCAGCCCGCGCTTCTCGACGACCTCGTCCGGGGTGCCCTCGCCGGCGAGGACGCCCTCGATGACCTGGCGGGCCAGCTTGTCGTTGAGGTCGCCGGCCGCGACCAGCGCCGACACCCGGGCCACGTCGGACGGGGTGATCGGGAGCTCCTCCAGGGAGACGCCCTGCTCGTTGGCGTTGCGGGCGAGCTCGCCCATCCACCACTTGCGGGCCGAAGCCGCGTCCGCGCCCGCCTCGACGGTGGCGACGATCGGGTCGACCGCGCCCGCGTTCAGGATGGCCTGCATCTCCACCTCGGAGACGCCCCACTCCTCGCGCAGCCGGTTGCGGCGCACGCGCGGCAGCTCGGGCAGGGTGGCGCGCAGTTCCTCGACCCACGCGCGGGCGGGGGCCACCGGCACCAGGTCCGGCTCCGGGAAGTAGCGGTAGTCCTCGGCGTTGTCCTTGATGCGGCCGGAGGTGGTGGTGCCGTCGTCCTCGTGGAAGTGGCGGGTCTCCTGGACGATCGTGCCGCCGGACTCCAGGACGGCCGCGTGGCGCTGGATCTCGAAGCGCGCCGCACGCTCCACGGAGCGGAGCGAGTTGACGTTCTTCGTCTCCGAGCGGGTGCCGAAGGTGCTGGAACCCTTCGGCATCAGGGACAGGTTCACGTCGCAGCGCATCTGGCCCTTGTCCATGCGCGCCTCGGAGACGCCCAGGGCGCGGATCAGCTCGCGCAGCTCGGCCACGTACGCCTTGGCGACCTCGGGGGCCCGCTCGCCCGCGCCCTCGATGGGCTTGGTGACGATCTCGATGAGCGGGATGCCGGCCCGGTTGTAGTCGAGCAGCGAGTGCGAGGCGCCGTGGATGCGGCCGGTCGCACCACCGATGTGGGTGGACTTGCCGGTGTCCTCCTCCATGTGGGCGCGCTCGATCTCCACGCGGAAGACCTCGCCGTCCTCCAGCTGGACGTCCAGATAGCCGTTGAAGGCGATCGGCTCGTCGTACTGGGAGGTCTGGAAGTTCTTCGGCATGTCCGGATAGAAGTAGTTCTTCCGGGCGAAGCGGCACCACTCGGCGATCTCGCAGTTGAGCGCGAGGCCGATCTTCACGGCGGACTCGACGCCGATCGCGTTGACCACCGGCAGCGAGCCGGGCAGGCCGAGGCAGGTCGGGCAGGTCTGCGAGTTGGGCTCCGCACCCAGCTCGGTCGAACAACCGCAGAACATCTTCGTCTTGGTGCCGAGCTCGACATGGACCTCAAGGCCCATGACGGGGTCGTACTCGGCGAGCGCCGCCTCGTACGACAGCAGTTCAGTGACAGTCACGGTGAGAATTCCCTCTGGGCCTTCGGCCTCAGCCGAACAGGACGTCGTCGTCACCGATGCGCTTGAGCTCGCGCACGAGGAGAGCGACGCCGGTGGCGATGGCGGCGGCGGAGACGACGGCGTCGATCAGCTTGAGCGTGTCGTGTTCGCTGCGGGCCTTCCGGGCCTGCTTGATCACGCCGAGCGCGCCGAACGCCGTGGTGCCGATGGACAGGTAGGTGCCGGTCTTGGACTTCTTGAAGCCCTTGGCCTTCTGCAGTGCACTGGTACTCAAAGCGACGGAGCCTCCTCAAGCAGCGGGTGGCCCCACTTTTCCACGAAGGCGGCCTCGACGGCAGCGCCGACCTTGTACAGCCGGTCGTCCTTCATGGCGGGGGCGATGATCTGCAGACCGACCGGGAGACCGTCCTCGGGCGCCAGGCCGCAGGGCAGCGACATGGCGGCGTTGCCGGCCAGGTTGGTCGGGATGGTGCACAGGTCCGCGAGGTACATCGCCATCGGGTCGTCGGCGCGCTCGCCGATCGGGAAGGCGGTGGTGGGGGTCGTCGGGGAGACGATGACGTCCACCTCCTCGAAGGCCTTCTCGAACTCGCGGGTGATGAGGGTGCGGACCTTCTGGGCCGAGCCGTAGTACGCGTCGTAGTAGCCGGAGCTGAGCGCGTACGTGCCGAGGATGACCCGGCGCTTGACCTCGTCGCCGAAGCCCGCCTCGCGGGTGAGGGCGGTGACGTCCTCGGCGGAGCGCGTGCCGTCGTCGCCGACCCGCAGGCCGTAGCGCATGGCGTCGAAGCGGGCCAGGTTGGAGGAGCACTCCGACGGCGCGATCAGGTAGTACGCCGAGAGGGCGAGGTCGAAGGTCGGGCAGTCCAGCTCGACGATCTCGGCGCCCAACGAGACGAGCAACTCGACGGACTCGTCGAAGCGCTGCACCACGCCGGCCTGGTAGCCCTCGCCACGGAACTGCTTGACGACGCCGATCCGCATGCCGGCGACCGAACCGTTCCGCGCGGCCTCGACGACCTGGGGGACCGGGGCGTCGATGGAGGTCGAGTCGAGCGGGTCGTGCCCGGCGATCGCCTCGTGCAGGAGGGCCGCGTCCAGGACCGTGCGGGCACAGGGGCCGCCCTGGTCGAGGGAGGAGGAGAAGGCCACCATGCCGTAGCGGGAGACGCCGCCGTAGGTCGGCTTGACGCCGACGGTGCCGGTGACGGCCGCGGGCTGGCGGATGGAACCGCCGGTGTCCGTGCCGATGGCGAGCGGGGCCTCGTACGCGGCGAGGGCGGCCGAGGAACCGCCGCCGGAGCCGCCGGGGATCCGAGTGAGGTCCCAGGGGTTGCCGGTCGGGCCGTAGGCGCTGTTCTCCGTGGAGGAGCCCATCGCGAACTCGTCCATGTTGGTCTTGCCGAGGATGACGACGTCGGCGGCCTTGAGGTTCTTGACCAGGGTCGCGTCGTACGGCGGGATCCACCCCTCCAGGATCTTCGAACCCACGGTCGTCGGCATGCCGACGGTGGTGAAGATGTCCTTGAGCGCGAGCGGCACACCGGCGAGCGGGCCGAGCTTCTCGCCGCGGGCGCGCTTCTCGTCGACGGCGCGGGCCTGGGCGAGGGCGCCCTCCCGGTCGACGTGCAGGAAGGCGTGGACCTTCTCGTCGACGGCGTCGATGCGGGCGAGGTGGGCCTCGGTGACCTCGACGGCGGTGAGCTCGCCGGAGGCGATCTTCCCGGCGATCTCGGCCGCGGTGAGCTTGATGATGTTGTTGTCCGTCATGACTTCTTAGTCCTCCCCCAGGATCTGCGGCACCTTGAAACGCTGCTGCTCCTGGGCCGGGGCGCCGGAGAGCGCCTGCTCGGGGGTGAGCGACGGACGGACCTCGTCCGCGCGCATGACATTGGTCAGCGGCAGCGGGTGGGAGGTCGGCGGTACGTCTTGGTCGGCGACCTCGGAGACGCGGGCGACCGCGCCGATGATGTCGTCGAGCTGACCGGCGAAGTGATCGAGTTCTTCGCCCTTCAGCTCCAGACGCGCCAGCCGTGCGAGGTGGGCGACCTCCTCGCGCGTGATGCCAGGCATGCGGATCCTCACGGGGTGAGTTTGATGGTGTTGGCCCAATCCTATGGGGCCGGTGCCGCTGCCCGTGAAACGGTTTGCCCCCGGAGGGGGTGGCTCACTGCACGACCTGCCCCGAGGGCTGGTCCAGATCGGCGGGTTCGGTCATGTCGGCGGGACGGCGCCAGCCGTGCTCACCGCGGGCGAGGAGCCAGGCAGTGGCCTCGGCGGGCGGCATCGCGGCGGCGACCAGCCAGCCCTGGACGGCGTCGCACCCCAGGTCGCGCAGGCGCTCCCAGGTCTCGTCGTCCTCGACCCCCTCCGCGACGACGAGGAGCCCGAGGGAGTGGGCGAGGTCGACGGTGCAGCGGACGATCTCGGCGTCCTCGGTGTCGACGGCGAGCCGGGCGACGAAGGAACGGTCGATCTTCAGTTCGCTGACGGGCAGGCGGCGCAGGTGGACCAGGGAGGAGTAGCCGGTGCCGAAGTCGTCGAGGGACATCTTGACGCCGTGTCCGGTGAGGCCGTTCAGGGTGTCGGCGGCCCGTTGGGGGTCCTCCAGGAGCACGTGTTCCGTTATCTCCAGCTGGAGGGCGCCGGCCGGGACGCCGTGCCGGGCGAGGCGGGCGGCGACGGCACCGGCGAAGCCGGGGGTGTGGACGTCGCGCGGCGAGACGTTGACGGCGACCGGGACGTTGAGGCCCTGGGCGCGCCAGCGGGCGACCTGGGCGAGGGCGGTTTCCAGGACGTACTCGGTGAGGTGGGGCATCAGCCCGGAGGACTCGGCAATGGCGATGAACTCGTCCGGCGGGACCTTTCCCCGCTCGGGATGGACCCAGCGGACGAGCGCCTCCAGACCTGCGACCTGACCGTCGAAGCGGACCTTGGGCTGGTAGTGGAGTTCGACCTCGCCGGCGTCCAGGGCGCGACGGAGGTCACCGAGGAGGCCGAGCCGGTCGGGGGTGTTGGAGTCGCGCTTGGACTCGTAGACCTCGACGCCGGTGCGGTCGCGCTTGGCCTGGTACATGGCGACGTCGGCGCGGCGCAGCAGGCCCTCGGCGTCGAGGGCGTGGTCGGGGAAGACGGCGACTCCGGCGCTGGCCTCCAGGACCAGGGTGAGGCCGTCCAGGTCGAGCGGGGAGGAGAGCTCGGCAACGAGGTGGCGGGCGACCCGCTGGGCACTGGTGGTGGAGTCGGCGGTGGGCAGCAGGACGGCGAACTCGTCGCCGCCGAGCCGGGCGGCCTCGGCACCGCGGGGCAGGGCGAGGCGGAGGCGCTCGGAGATCTGGAGGAGCAGCCGGTCACCGGCGAGGTGGCCGAGGGTGTCGTTGACCGACCGGAAGCGGTCGAGGTCGATCAGGACGAGGGCGGCCCGGGTGGCCTCGTCCTCGGCCTCCTCCAGGGCGGTCCAGGCCCGCTCCAGGAGCCACTGGCGGTTGGGGAGGCCGGTGAGCGGGTCGCGGAGCTGCTCCTCGGCACGGGCGCGGGCGATCCAGAGGGTGGAGTCCAGGGCGATCAGGGGGACGGCGAAGAGCGGCAGCAGGACCGGTCGGGTGGCGGCGACGACGCAGATGAGCGGGGCGATGCCGAGGAGCGCGACGGCAACGAGGCCCTGTCGGAGGAGGGCGGTGCGGGCGGCGGTGGGCAGTCCACCGCTCTGGGGTGCGAGGGTGTACCACAGGAGCAGGCGGGTGACCACGAGGTAGGTGGCCGCGGCGATCACGACTTCCGGCAGGTCCCCGATCGTCCAGTCGAGGGGTTGCCAGGGCTGCTCGACGGTCGGCACGTCGCCGAAGAGGGCGAGGACGAGGGCGGCTGCGCCGACCCCGAGGACGTCGGCGGCGCCGTGCAGCAGCCCCTGGCGCCAGCGGTGTCGGCGTGCCGCGCCGACCAGGGTGACGATGGTGAGCGCGACGAGTCCGGCGGGCACCCAGCCGTACAGCAGGAGGACGGCGAGGGTGAGGGCGGCGCCGGAGCCGGTGCCACCCCACCAGCGGTCCCGCCCGAGGGCGACCAGGTGGCCGACGATGAGCCCGGTGAGGACGGCGAGGGACCAGCCGGTGACGCTGCCCGGGAAGAGCCCGTGGCCGGCGCTCAGGGCCTGCTGGAACCCGGCGACGAGGACGACGGCGGCCACGCCCACCACGGCTGCGGGCAGCCGGGAGGGAAAGCCCAGGGTGACCACGCGGCCGTGCGGCCGTGGGACCCGGGCGGCGCTCTCGGTCGGTTCCATTCCCGTCCCTCTCACAGGCGGCGGTGCCGTCGGTGTGCGATGGGCCGCGTGTCGCGGCCGTACCTCGTCCGGTCGTGCGCCCGGCGGGCGCCCGCCCGCGGGCGGGCGGCCGCTTCCGGGACGCGCGGGGCCGGTGGCCGCACGCGCC
>NZ_JBHYMF010000071.1:5986-34992 GCF_042742855.1 Streptomyces sp. NPDC058877
GTGGGGGGGGGGGGGGGGGGGGGGGGGCCCGCCCGGGGGCGGGGGGGCCCCCGGGGGGCCCCACGACCGCTGTCGGGCGACCGCTTCAGGTACGCGCGGGGCCGTTGTCCTCACGCGACGGCCCACGGGGCCCTCGCGTGAGCGTGCAGAACTGGACGCACGGCTACCAGACTAGGCCGCCGAGGGCCTCGACGGGCAGCGCTCTCCCTCTCTTGCCCGAATGCGACCTGGCCACCCGTAACCATCTGGTATGAGCCGAACGGGTGAGATTCCAGGGGCTGTCGGGGTCTACTCGGCGAGGGGGACCGCGGCCTCGCGAGCCGCCTCGGGCCCTTGTTCGAGCAGGACGGAGAAGCCTTCCTCGTTCAGAACCGGAACTTTCAGCTGCATCGCCTTGTCGTACTTGGAACCAGGGTTTTCACCGACCACGACGAAGGAAGTCTTCTTCGAAACGGAACCAGTTACCTTCGCTCCGAGCAGTTGGAGCGATTCTTTTGCGCCATCCCTGGTGAACTTTTCCAGGGTGCCGGTGACCACGACCGTGAGCCCTTCCAGCGGACGCGGCCCCTCGTCCTCGCCGGCCCCCTCGTCCTCCAGGCTGACCCCGGCGGCACGCCACTTGCGCACGATCTCGCGGTGCCACTCCTCGGAGAACCACTGCTTCACGGCGGCGGCGATGATCCCGCCGACCCCGTCGACGGCCGCCAGCTCCTCCTCGGTCGCTTGCTCGATCCGCTCCAGCGAACGGAACTCACGCGCCAGGGCCTCCGCCGCGACCGGCCCCACATGACGGATCGACAGACCGTTGATGAAACGGGCGAGCGGGCGCTCCTTGGCCGCCGCGATGTTCTCCAGCATGGCGAGGGCGTTCTTCCTGGGCTCGCCCTTCTGGTTGGCGAAGACCGTGACGATCTTCTCCTCGCCGGTCTTCGGGTCCCGCTTGGGCAGTCCGCTGTCCTGGTCGAGGACGTACGCCTTGATGGGGAGGAGCTGCTCGATGGTGAGGTCGAAGAGGTCGCCCTCGTCGGTCAGCGGCGGCTCGGCCGGCTCCAGGGGCCGGGTGAGGGCGGCGGCGGCCACGGCACCGAAGTTCTCGATGTCCAGGCACTGCCGACCGGCCAGGAAGAACAGGCGCTCGCGCAACTGGGCCGGACAGGTCCGGGCGTTCGGACAACGGAGGTCGATGTCACCCTCTTTCATCGCCTTCAGCGGCGTCCCGCACTCCGGGCACTCGACCGGCATCACGAACTCCCGCTCGGTGCCGTCCCGCAGGTCGGCGACCGGGCCGAGGATCTCCGGAATGACGTCGCCGGCCTTGCGCAGGACGACCGTGTCGCCGATCAACACGCCCTTCGCCTTCACCACCTCCTGGTTGTGGAGGGTGGCGAACTCCACCTCGGAACCGGCGACCGTGACCGGCTCCACCTGTGCGTACGGGGTGACGCGCCCGGTGCGACCGACGCCGACCTTGATGTCGATCAGCTTGGTGTTCACCTCCTCCGGCGCGTACTTCCAGGCGATCGCCCAGCGCGGGGCGCGCGCCGTGGAGCCCAACCGACCCTGGAGCGGGATCTCGTCGAGCTTGACGACGACCCCGTCGATCTCGTGCTCCACGGAGTGCCGGTTCTCCCCGAAGTGCGCGATGAACTCCCGCACCCCGTCGAGCGAGTCGACCACCTTGTTGTGCCGGGCGGTGGGCAGGCCCCACTCGTGGAGCAGTTCGTAGGTCTCCGAGAGCCGCGAGACCTCGAAGCCCTCCCGGGCACCGATGCCGTGCACGACCATGTGCAGCGGGCGGGAAGCGGTGACCTTCGGATCCTTCTGCCGCAGCGAACCCGCCGCCGCGTTCCGTGGATTGGCGAAGGGCTTGTCACCGCCCTCGACCAGGCGCGCGTTGAGCGCCTCGAAGCCCTCCATCGGGAAGTAGACCTCGCCCCGGACCTCGACGAGCTCCGGCACCCGGTCGCCGTGCAGCCGCTCGGGGACGTCCGCGATCGTGCGGACGTTGGGCGTGATGTCCTCGCCGGTGCGGCCGTCGCCGCGGGTGGCGGCCCGGGTCAGCCGCCCGTGCTCGTACGTGAGGTTCACCGCGAGGCCGTCGACCTTCAGCTCGCACAGGAAGCGGAAGTCGGACGTGCCGACGTCCCGTGCGACCCGCTCGGCCCAGGTGGCCAACTCCTCGTCGTCGAAGGCGTTGTCCAAGGAGAGCATCCGCTCCCGGTGCTGGACGGCCGTGAACTCGGTCTCGTACTGACCGGCGACCTTCTGGGTCGGCGAGTCCGGCGTCCGCAGCTCCGGATACTGCTCCTCCAGTGCTTCGAGCGCCCGCAAGAGCCCGTCGAACTCGCCGTCGCTGATGACCGGCTGGTCCTTCACGTAGTAGCGGAAGCGGTGCTCCTCGACCTGCTCGGCCAGCTCGGCGTGCTTCTCCCGTGCCTCGGCGGGCAGGGCCCCCTGCTCGACTGCCACTTCGTCCGTCCTCCCGTCCTTCGAAACCCGGTCACTCTGGGTTGTCCGCGAGCGATCTCGCCGCCCGGACGCAATGGGCGAGCGCCGCCCGGGCGTAACCGGGGGAAGCGCCCGCGAGACCGCAGGTCGGCGTGACGACCACCGACTCGGCGAGAGTCCCCGGATCCAGCCCCAGCCTGCGCCACAGCGTCCTGACACCCATGACGCTACCGCCCGGGTCTGACAATGCCGCATCGGTGGACGGAACCACACCGGTGAAGAGCTTCGTGCCCGCTTCCACCGCCTCACCGATCGACTCCTCGTCACGCTCGGTGAGCAGGCCGAAATCGAACGAGACGCCGTCGACCCCGGCCCTCCGCAGCAGCCCGAAGGGGACTTCGGGGGCGCAGGTGTGAACGGTCACGGGACCGTCGTGGACGGCGACCACGTCCCGCAGGGCGCTCTCCACGACCTGCCGGTCGACGGCCCGGTGGGTGCGGTAGCCGCTGGCGGTGCGGACCCGGCCCTGCAGCACGGCGGTGAGCGAGGGCTCGTCGAGCTGGAGGACCGGTCGGGCCCCCGGGACCCGCTTGCGCAGCTCCGCCAGGTGCGCGCGAAGGCCCTCGGCGAGGGAACCGGCCAGGTCGCGGCAGGCGCCGGTGTCACCGAGGGCGACCTCGCCGCCGCGCAGCTCCAGGGCCGCGGCGAGCGTCCACGGGCCCACGGCCTGGACCTTGAGCGGTCCCTCGTAGCCCTGGGTGAACTCCTCCAGGGCGTCGAGGTCCTCACCGAGCCAGGAACGGGCCCGGCGGGTGTCGCGACCGGGCCGGTCGCTGATCCGCCAGCCGCTCGGCTCCACGTGCGCGTACAGGTCGACGAGCATGCCGATCGTCCGGCCGATCATGTCGGCGCCGGGTCCCCGCGCGGGCAACTCGGCGAGGAACGGGAAGTCCTCGAAGGAACCAGTGACCGTCTTGGCCGCCTCGCGCGCGTCGCCGCCCGGCAGGGAGCCGACGCCGGTGGCCGAACCCCAGAGCTTCGTGTCGTCCACGCCTACCGCCCCGGACGCACGGTGAGGTCGTTGATCTCGGCGTCCCGCGGCAGGTCGATCGCGGCGAGGACCGCCGTCGCGACCGACTCGGGATCGATCCACCTCGACGGGTCGTACTCCTTGCCCTCCTGCCGGTGCACCTTCTCCTGCATGGGGCTGGCGGTGCGGCCCGGGTAGACCGAGGTCACCCGCACCCCGTTGGCGTGCTCCTCGTGGCGCAGCGAGTCCGCGAGCGCCTTGAGGCCGTGCTTGGAGGCGGCGTACGCGGCCCACTCGGCGTGCGCGTGGAGCCCGGCACCCGAGTTCACGAAGACGACGTGCCCCTGGGCGACCCGCAGTTGGGGCAGGAAGTGCCGGGTCAGCTCGGCCGGGGCGACCAGGTTGACATTCAGCTGGTGGTGCCAGGTCTTCGGGGTGAGGTCCCCGACCGGCCCGAGGTCGACGACGCCCGCGACGTGCAGCAGGCCGTCCACCCGTTCCGGGAGGCTCTGGTGCGAGAACGCCCAGGACAGCCGGTCCGGGTCGGCGAGGTCCCCGACGAGCGTCCGCGCTCCGGGGAACTGCGCGGCGAGCTCCTTGGCCCGGCCCGCGTCGCGCGCGTGGAGGACGAGTTCGTCCCCGCGCGCGTGAAGGCGGCGGGCGACGGCCGCGCCGATGCCGGAACCCGCTCCGGTGATCACATGTGTAGCCATGGGAGCCATCGTCCCATCAGCGGGAGCCGATCCCGGCCTCCAGGAACGCGAGGGCCGTCGGACCGTCGTCGGCGAAGAGGACGAGGTCGGTGAGCGGGAGGGGGAGGAAGCCTTCGGCCTCCATCCGGAGGAACTGGGCCTTGAGGCCGTCGTAGAAGCCGGCGCTGTTGAGGAGGACGACCGGCTTGGAGTGTTTGCCGTGCTTCTTCAGTTCCAGGACCTCGGTGGCCTCGTCGAGGGTGCCCGTGCCGCCGACCATGACCACGACCGCGTCGGACGTGGCGAGGAGCAGTGCCTTGCGTTCGGCGAGGTCCCCGGCGAAGAGCATCTCGTCCGCGTCCGGGCGGGCCTTGTGGGCGAGGAAGTCGACGGAGACGCCGAGCAGCCGGCCGCCCGCCTCCCGGACGCCGTCCGCGACGACCTTCATGAGCCCGGTGTCGGAGCCGCCCCAGACCAGGGTGTGGCCGGCCTTGCCGAGCAGGCCGGCGAACTCCCGGGCCGGAACGGTGTAGCGCTCGTCGAGGTCGGCGGCGGAGAGGAAGACGCAGATGTTCACGGGTCCCACCGTAGGGGTCGTGGCGGGGGGGGTCGTCAGGCGGCGGGCTCCGGCGGCCACGCCTACGACCACCGGCACTGCCGCAGCGCGGTCGGCGGCCGGTCACCCGCCGGCCGAGGCGCCGTCCTCACCGGGCCGGGCGCCTAGGCCGTGGTCGGTGCGGCCGTGCGCCGGGTGGTCGCGGCGATCGTCGCCGAGCCCACCACGCGCGTGCCGTCGTACAGGACGATCGCCTGGCCGGGCGCCACGCCGCGGACGGGCCCGTCGAAGACGACCTTCAGTGCGCCGTCCTCGATCGCCGCGCGCACCGGCGTCTCCTCGCCGTGGGCCCGGAGCTGGGCGGTGTAGCGGCCGGGGCCCTCGGGGGCGGTGCCGCACCAGCGGGGCTTGATCGCGGTGAGGGCGGTGACGTCGAGCGCCTCGGCGGGGCCGACGGTGACGGTGTTGTTCACGGGCGAGATGTCGAGGACGTAGCGGGGCTTGCCGTCGGCGGCCGGGTGGCCGATCCGCAGGCCCTTGCGCTGGCCGATGGTGAAGCCGTACGCGCCCTCGTGGGTGCCGACCTTCGTGCCGGCCTCGTCGACGATGTCGCCCTCCGCCTTGCCCAGGCGGGCGGCGAGGAAGCCCTGGGTGTCGCCGTCGGCGATGAAGCAGATGTCGTGGCTGTCGGGCTTCTTGGCGACCGCGAGCCCCCGCCGCTCGGCCTCGGCCCGGATCTCGTCCTTGGTGGTGAGGGTGTCGCCCAGGGGGAACATGGCGTGCGCGAGCTGCTTCTCGTCGAGGACGCCGAGGACGTACGACTGGTCCTTGGCCATGTCGGAGGCGCGGTGCAACTCTCGGGTGCCGTCCTCGCGGAGGACGACGGTGGCGTAGTGGCCGGTGCAGACCGCGTCGAAGCCGAGGGCGAGGGCTTTGTCGAGCAGCGCCGCGAACTTGATCTTCTCGTTGCAGCGCAGGCACGGGTTGGGCGTGCGGCCGGCCTCGTACTCGGCGACGAAGTCGTCGACGACGTCCTCGCGGAAGCGCTCGGCGAGGTCCCACACGTAGAAGGGGATCCCGATGACGTCGGCCGCCCGACGTGCGTCGCGCGAGTCCTCGATCGTGCAGCAGCCGCGCGCTCCGGTGCGGAAGGACTGCGGGTTCGCGGAGAGGGCGAGGTGCACGCCGGTGACGTCGTGACCGGCTTCGGCGGCACGGGCGGCGGCGACGGCGGAGTCCACTCCGCCCGACATGGCGGCGAGGACGCGGAGGGGGCGCGGGGGCGGAGTCTGAGTCATAGCCCTACCAGGGTACGGGGCGCCGGGAACCGCGGTCGTGGCGGTGAGCGTTCTCCACGACATGGGCAGCAAGTCGAACAGGGGTGTGGGACGGCGGGCCGTGCTGTGGGGCGGTGCAGCCGCCGCAGTGGGCACGGTGGCGCTGGCCGGGGACGAGCTGGAGCGCTTCTGGTGGCGGCTTCCGGGGGTGCAGAGGAAGAGGGTCGAGGGGGAGCTGGATCACGAGGGTGCCGAGTGGACGTCGGCGGCGCGGGCCAACTGGCGGCGGGCCGACCGGCCGGATGACTACCCGATCGACCGGGTGGTGATCCACGTCGTCCAGGGAAGCTACGCGACCGCGCTGAAGGTCTTCAAGAATCCGGGGCACGGGGCCGCCGCGCACTACGTGGTCCGCAGGGACGGGCACGTGGCGCAGATGATCCGGGAGCTCGACGTCGCCTTCCACGCCGGCAACCGCGACATGAACGAGCGCAGCATCGGCATCGAGCACGAGGGCTACGTCGACCGGCCGCAGGACTTCACGGCGGCGATGTACGCGGGGTCGGCGCAGCTGACGGCAGACATCTGCGCCCGGTACGGGATACCCGTGGACCGGGAGCACATCATCGGGCACGTGGAGGTCGCGGGCACCGACCACACCGATCCCGGTCCGCACTGGGACTGGGACCGCTATCTGACGCTCGTGCGGAAGGAGCGCGCGCTGCTCAGCTGAGCCCGGCGGTGCGGGCGCGCTCGACGGCGGGGCCGATGGCCCCGGCGACCGCGGCCACGTCCTCCTGGGTGGAGGTGTGGCCGAGGGAGAAGCGCAGGGTGCCCCGGGCCAGGTCCGGATCGGTGCCGGTGGCGAGCAGGACGTGACTGGGCTGGGCGATGCCGGCGGTGCAGGCGGAGCCGGTGGAACAGGCGATGCCGGCCGCGTCGAGCAGCAGGAGCAGGGAGTCGCCCTCGCAGCCGGGGAAGGTGAAGTGCGCATTGGCGGGGAGCCGGTCCACCGGATCTCCCCCGAGGATCGCGTCGGGGACGACCGTGCGGATGGCGCTGACGAGCGCGTCGCGCAGGGCGCCGACCTCCCGGGCGAAGTCCTCCTGGCCCTCGGTGGCGAGCCGGGCGGCGACGGCGAAGGCCGCGACGGCGGGGACGTCGAGGGTGCCGGAGCGGACGTGCCGTTCCTGGCCGCCGCCGTGCAGCACGGGCACGGGGGTGTGCTCGCGGCCCAGGAGGAGGGCACCGATGCCGTAGGGGCCGCCGATCTTGTGTCCGGAAACCGTCATGGCGGCGAGTCCGGAGGCGGCGAAGTCGACCGGAACCTGCCCCACGGCCTGGACGGCGTCGGCGTGGAGGGGGACGTCGAACTCAGCTGCGACGTCGGCGAGCTGACGGACCGGCATGAGGGTGCCGATCTCGTTGTTGGCCCACATGACGGTGGCCAGGGCGACGGACTCGGGATCGCGGGCGATCGCCTCGCGCAGGGCCTCGGCGTGCACCCGGCCGTGGCGGTCGACCGGGAGGTACTCGACGGTGGCGCCCTCGTGGGTGGCGAGCCAGTCGACGGCGTCGAGGACGGCGTGGTGCTCGACCGGGCTCGCCAGGACGCGGGTGCGGCGGGGGTCGGCGTCGCACCGGGACCAGTACAGGCCCTTCACGGCGAGGTTGTCCGCCTCCGTGCCGCCGGAGGTGAGGACGACCTCGCTCGGTCGTGCGCCGAGTGCGGCGGCGAGGGTCTCGCGCCCCTCCTCGACGGTCCGCCGGGCCCGCCGTCCGGCGGCGTGCAGGGAGGAGGCGTTGCCCGTGACGGCGAGCTGGGCGGTCATCGCCTCGATCGCCTCGGGCAGCATGGGCGTGGTCGCGGCGTGGTCGAGGTAAGCCATGGTGGGTCGATTCTACGAGCCCGGGTACGGCGGCCCGGCGCCCGGCCCGTTCTTGCCGGTGGCCGACCCGTACGTCCCGGCCGCCCGGGGAGCGGCCGCCCCCGCCCGACCGCCCGGGAGCAGGGCCGGCGGAGGCCCCGGCGGGCCGGGCGGCGGTCGTGCGGCGGTTCAGTCGCGCGGGGCGCGGGCCAGTTGACGGGACTGGGCGACCAGACGACCGGCGCTGTCCCAGACGTCGGCGTCCTCCTCCAGGAAACCGCCGGCGAGGTTCCGGGTGGTGATCGAGACCCGCAGTGGTCCGGGGGCCGGGCGGCAGCGGACGTGCGTGGTCAGCTCGACGGTCGGGGTCCAGCCCTTGAGGCCCAGCTCGAAGGAGGTCGGCGGCAGGGCGTCGACCGCGAGCAGGAGCGAGAGGGCGTCGGGCTCGCGGCCGTCGGCCAGGCCGAACCAGGCCCGCATCTCGCCCTTGCCGGAGGGGGCTCCGACCGCCCAGCCGACGCAGGCCGGATCGAGGCGGAGGTCGAGCCGGTCGGCGATGGCGGAGGAGCCGGGGATCCTCGGGGCGGGGTTGTCGGCGGCGCTGAAGCAGTTCTCGATCGGCGCCATCGCCGGGGGCGTCGCGGAGGTGCGGACGTCTTCGGTGAGGGCGTCGAGGTCGCCGTACGAGGCGAGGACGCGGATGCGTTCGACCTCGGTGCCGTCCTCGGCGTACTGGAAGAGCGAGGCCTGCCCGGTGGAGAGGGTGCGACCGGTGCGGACGGTCTGGGTCCTGATCACCGCGGGTCCGGGCACGGAGGGCGTGAGGTAGTGCGCCGAGATCGTGAACGGGTCGGGGTGCGGGAGGTGGTCACCGAGGGCGCGGCCGAGCAGTGCGAGGAGGTAGCCGCCGTTGACGGCTTGGATGATCGTCCAGCCGGCGGAGAGGTCGGCGTCGTAGACGCCCGGTTCCCGAAGGGTGACGGCGGTGTCGCGGTCGAACTCGCTCGATGCGGCGACGGCCGCGGCGGGGCTCGTCTCGGTGCTCGTGCTCATGCCGCCGACGGTACAGCAGGAAACTACTGAGCGGTAGCTTTTTCGACGTCCTCCTCGCGGGCGGCGGAGCGACGGTTCCAGGCGCGCGGGGCGCGCCAGTGGTAGCGCATCGCGAGGAGACGGAGCGTGAAGGCGGTGAGCACGGCGGCGCCGCTGGTGAAGGCGTTGAGCACGTCGAAGCGGATGCAGAGCACCACCATCGTCGCGCCCACGATCGCCGGCACGGCGTACAGGTCGCGGTCCCAGCGCAGCAGCGACGGGACCTCGTTCGCCAGCACGTCCCGCAGGACACCGCCGCCGACGGCCGTCGCCAGGCCGAGCGCGGCGGAGGAGGTGAGGCCGAGGCCGTACTCGTACGCCTTCGTCGTACCGGTCACGCAGAAGAGTCCCAGCCCCGCGGCGTCGAAGACGTTGACGGCGGTCTGGGTGCGCTCGACCTCCGGGTGGAGGAAGAAGACCAGGACCGCCGCGATCAGCGGCATCAGGAAGTAGCCGAGGTCCGTGAAGGCGGCGGGGGGTACGGCGCCGATGATCAGGTCGCGGAAGAGGCCGCCGCCGAGGGCGGTGACCTCCGCGAGGACGGCGATGCCGAAGACGTCGAAGTTCTTGCGGACGGCGAGGAGGGCGCCCGAGATGGCGAAGACGAAGATGCCGACGAGGTCGAGGGCGTGTTGTACCGAGGGGGTGAACAGTTCGTGGAGCACCGCCCCATTGTCCCGTTGCTTCCCGGTGGGCCCGTCCGCGGTCCCACCGGTGCCGGCACGCAGGAGGGGCGCCCCGGGAAGAAGGCCCGCCACGGGAGGGGCGGGGACGGGGAAGCGTGCGCCGCGGAGGAGGGCGGGCTCGACGTCCCCTCCCCCCCCGTGCGGGGAAGCAGTGGGGCCCCGTCGCCGTCCGGCGGCGGGGCCCCGCGGGCGGTCCCGTCAGGCCTTCGGCGCGTCGCCCTCGGCACCGGCCTCGGTGGGCCCGGCCTCGGTGGGCCCGGCCTCGGTGGGCCCGGCCTCCGGAGCGGTCTGTGCCGGCTCCTCGGCGGCAGCCGCGTCCTCCGGCTTCTTCGTGAGGGCGATGTCCACCGGTCGGCGGGCCTCCGGGACGGTCACGCCCTCCTGCTCCTCCGGGTGGTGGCAGGCCACGCGCTGCCCCGGGCGGAGCTCCAGGAGCGCGGGCTCCTGGGTCCGGCACAGGTCCGTCGCCTTCCAGCAACGGGTGTGGAAGCGGCAGCCCGGCGGCGGGGCGATCGGGGACGGCACGTCGCCCTTGAGCAGGATGCGCTCGCTCTTCGCTCCCCGGCGGCGCGGGTCCGGGATCGGCACCGCGGACATCAGGGCCCGGGTGTACGGGTGCAGGGGCGCCTCGTACAGGGACTTGCGGTCCGCCAGCTCCACGATCTTGCCCAGGTACATCACCGCGATGCGGTCCGAGACGTGCCGGACGACCGACAGGTCGTGGGCGATGAACACATAGGTGAGGCCCAGCTCGTCCTGGAGGTCGTCCAGGAGGTTGACGACCTGCGCCTGGATGGAGACGTCGAGGGCGGAGACCGGCTCGTCCGCGACGACGAGCTTCGGCTTGAGGGCGAGCGCGCGGGCGATGCCGATGCGCTGGCGCTGGCCGCCGGAGAACTCGTGCGGGTAGCGGTTGTAGTGCTCCGGGTTCAGGCCCACCAGGCCGAGGAGGCGCTGGACCTCCTTCTTCACGCCGCCCTCGGGCTCGACGCCCTGGAGCCGGAAGGGAGCCGAGACGATCGAGCCGACCGTGTGGCGCGGGTTCAGCGAGCCGTACGGGTCCTGGAAGATCATCTGCACGTCCCGGCGCAGCGGACGCATCTGTGCCACCCCGAGGTGGGAGATGTCCGTGCCCTGGAACTCGATGCTGCCGCCGGTCGGTTCGAGGAGACGGGTGATCAGCCGTCCCATCGTGGACTTGCCGCAGCCGGACTCGCCGACGACGCCGAGGGTCTCACCGGGGTAGACCTCGAAGTCGAGCCCGTCGACCGCCTTGACCGCGCCGGACTGACGCTGGAGCAGGCCCTTCCGGATGGGGAAGTGCTTCTGCAGGCCGCTGACCTTGAGCAGGGGCTCGGTGCTCTTGTTGTCGCTCACAGCTTCGGCGCAATCTCTTCGGTCCAGATGCGGGTGCGCTCCTCCTGCGACATGTGGCAGGCCGAGTAGTGGCCGCTGCCGATCTCCAGCAGTTCGGGGCGCACGGTCCGGGTGATGCCGTCCTTCGGCACGTCCGCGTAGGGGCAGCGCGGGTTGAAGGCACAGCCGCTGGGGACGTTGATGAGGCTGGGCGGGTTGCCCTTGACGGGGATCAGGCGCTCGGTCTGCTCCCGGTCGATGCGGGGCATGGAGCCGAGCAGGCCCCAGGTGTAGGGGTGCTGCGGCTCGTAGAAGACGTCCTCGGCGGAGCCGCGCTCCACGCACCGGCCGCCGTACATCACCAGGATGTCGTCGGCGATCTCGGCGACCACGCCGAGGTCGTGGGTGATGATGATGACCGCGGAGCCGAACTCCTTCTGCAGGTCCCGGATCAGGTCGAGGATCTGGGCCTGGACCGTCACGTCGAGCGCGGTGGTCGGTTCGTCGGCGATGAGCAGCTCGGGGTTGTTGACCAGCGCCATCGCGATCATCGCGCGCTGGCGCATGCCGCCGGAGAACTCGTGCGGGTAGTTGTCGAACCGCTTGGCCGGCTCCGGGATGCCCACCCGGTCGAGCAGCTCGACGGCCCGCTTGCGCGCGGTCTTCTTGTCGACGTCGTGGTGGACCCGGTAGGCCTCCACGATCTGGTGCCCCACCGTGTAGTAGGGGTGCATCGCGGACAGCGGGTCCTGGAAGATCATCGCCATCTCGCGGCCGCGCATCCGGCGCACGGTGTCCGCGTCGGCGGAGAGCAGCTCGCGTCCGTTGAGCCAGATCTCGCCGGAGATCCGGGCCTTCTGCCGGCCGTACTGGCCGACCGTGTGGAGGCCCATGATGCCGAGCGAGGTGACCGACTTGCCGGAGCCGGACTCGCCCACGATGCCGAGGGTCTTGCCCTTCTCCAGCTGGAAGGTGATGCCGTCCACCGACTTCACCAGGCCGTCGTCGGTCGGGAAGTGGATCTTCAGGTCGCGCACGTCCAGGAAGGCGTTGGACGGGGCGTCCTGCGACACGGCCCGTTCCACCGCGCGGCCCTCGGCCGGGGAGGTCTCGTCGAGCGCCGCGCCGGTCTTCGACAGCTTGTCCGTCATGCGAGCCTCACTCGGGGGTCGATCACCGCGTACAGCAGGTCCACCAGGAGGTTGGCGATGACCACGCAGGCGGCCGTGATGAGGGTGACCGCGAGGATCACCGGGAGGTCGCGGTCACTGACCGCCTTGAAGGCGGCGTTGCCGAGCCCGGAGAGGTTGAACGCGGTCTCGGTCAGGACCGCGCCGCCGACGAGGGCGCCCAGGTCCATGCCGAAGATGGTCAGGATGGGGGTCATGGTGGAGCGCATGGCGTGCTTGCCGAGCACCACCGGCTCGGTAAGGCCCTTGGCGCGGGCCGTGCGGATGTAGTCCTCGCCGAGCACCTCCAGCATGGTGGCGCGGGTGAGCCGGGCGTACATCGCCGCGTACAGGAAGGCCAGGGTCACCCAGGGGAGCAGGAGGCCCATGAACCACTCGCCCGCGGACTCGGAGATCGGCACGTACTTGGCGTCGAGCCAGCCGAGCTGGGTGCGGAAGAGGAACATCGACAGCATGGCCGTGAAGTAGATGGGGAGCGAGACGCCGGCCAGGGCGGTGACCATCGCGGCCCGGTCGACGAGCGTGCCCCGCTTGAGTGCGGAGACGACGCCGGTGGAGACGCCGATCACCAGCCAGACGACGGCCGCGCCGAGGACCATGGAGAGGGTGACCGGTACCCGGTCGACCAGCATCGTCCAGACGTCCTGCTCGGTCTTGAAGGAGTAGCCGAAGCACGGGGCCGCACAGTGGATGGTGTCGCCGCCGCCCGTGTAGTCACGGCCGACGAAGATGCCGGAGACGAAGTGCCAGAACTGCACCAGGATCGGCTCGTCCAGGCCCAGCTTCTGCCGGACGCCCTCGATGGAGGCAGGATCCGCCTGCTTGCCGACGAACATCGCGGCAGGGTCGCTGCCGGTCAGCTTGGGAATGAGGAAGAAGATGCTGAGCGTCACGAACGTGACGACGAGCAGCATCAGCACGACGGCGATCAACCGTCGGATTATGTATGCAAGCATGCGGTCGGCCGGGCGGGGGCCGGAACGCCCTCTCGGACGTCCCGGCCCCCGCGCACGGCCATCACCTGCCCTTCGGACCTGGCGGCGGGTGGTGCGCCGGTGAAGCGGGTCGGATTACTTGACGACGCCGAGCGACGCGTAGTCGTAGCGGCCGTTGTAGGCGTCGGCCGTGTAGACGTTGGTCAGTCGCGAACCGCGCCAGATGATGTTCTTCTCGTGGGTGAAGGGCAGGTAGACCGCGGCCTCCGAGACCTTCGTGTTGATCTGCTTGTAGAGCTCGCCGGCCTTGTTCGGGTCGGTCTCCTTGAGGGCCTGGTCGAACAGGCCGTTGATGGCCGGGTCGTTCAGCTCGGCGAAGTTGTTGTTGCCGGACTGGAGGATGAAGCGGCCGTCGACGAGCGGCTGCAGGAAGCCCTGGCCGGTCGGGAAGTCGGCGCCCCAGCCCATGATGATGATGCCGTAGCCCTTCTCCTTGACCGTCTTCGGCGAACCGATGATGCCGGAGGTCTGGGCGCCGTCGAACTGGTCGATCTGGGCGTCGATGCCGACGGCCTTCAGGGCCTGCTGCATCGACTCGGCGGTGGCGATCTCGACCGGCTTGTTGTTGCGGACCGCGATCGTGGTCTTGAAGCCGTCCGGCTTGCCGCACTTCTTCAGCGCGTCCTTGGCCTTGGCCAGGTCCGGGGCGCCGCTGAGCTTGCCGTACGGGTCGTCCTTCGGGTCGGCGCCCTTGATCGCCGGCGGCAGCATGTTGGAGGCGATGTCGCCACCGGCCTGCGGGCCGCCGCGGGCGGTCTGCAGGGACTTGGTGTCGGCCGCGTAGATCATGGCCTTGCGGCACTCGATGTTCGGCGTGACCGTCTGCGGGAAGACCGCGTAGCGGATGAAGCCGGTCTGCGGGTTGTCGACGTTGCCCTTGTACTGCTGGAGCACCTTCTGGCGGGCCGCGCTGCCGACGCCGGTGGCGTTGATGTCGAGGTCGTACTCGCCCTCGATCAGGCGGTTGTCCATGTCGTCGGAGTTCGTGGTGAACGTGACGCTGACCTTGTCCGGCAGGGCCTTGCGGACGGTGTCCGTCTTGGCGTCCCACTTGTCGTTGCGGACGAGGAGGATGGACTTGTTGGGGGTGTACTCCTGCCACTTGTACGGGCCGGAGGAGAAGGGCTTCAGGCCGTACTTGGCGCCGGTGTCCTTGTCGGCGCGGACCGGGGAGGCGGAGGGCATGGCCAGCATCTGCAGGAAGTCACCGTTGGCGACCGGCAGCTTGAAGACGATGGTCTTGTCGTCCGGGGTCTCGATCGCCTTCAGGCCCAGCTTGTCGGCGCTGGTGTCCTTGTAGGGGCCCTGGTACTCGCCCTTGGGGTCGAGGACCTGCTGGAGGTAGATCGGGCCGCCGGAGATGACGTCCTGGGCCCAGATGCGCTCGATGCCGTACTTGATGTCCTTGGAGGTGATCGGCTTGCCGTCCTCCCAGGCCACTCCGTCCTTCAGGGTGAAGGTGTAGGTGAGGCCGTCCTCCGAGACCGTGCCGGTGTCGGTGGCGAGGTCCGAGACCAGCTCGGTGGAGGCGGCGCCCGGCTCGGCCTTGAAGGTGACCAGCTGACGGGCGTAGTAGCGGGAGAAGTCCCACATGAAGCCGTAGTAACCGCGCTGCGGGTCCCACGAGTCGGCCTCCTGCGAGCCGATGAACTTCAGCTCGCCGCCCTTCTTGTCCGAGGCGTTGAGGACCTTGTTCACCCCGCCGTTGAAGGCGAGGTCGCCGCCCTTGCCCGTGTCGTCGCCGCCCTTGCCGCCGCCACAGGCGGTCGTGACGACCATGGTGGCCGCGGCGAGCAGCGCACCCGCGGCAATTCTGCGCTGAGAGCTCTTGAGCATGGGTCCAGCAACCTCCGGGTTAGTGGCGGGCCTTGGAGTGATTCCGCCGTTTTGGGGATGAGCCTCCTGTCGCCAGCGGCAGGGGCGGGTCTTGCGTGTCGTCGGCGAACGTCAGCGGGAGCCCTTCGGGTCGAACGCGTCGCGCACGCCGTCGCCGAAGAGGTTGAACGCCAGGACGGTGATGAAGATGGCGAGGCCGGGGATCACCATGAACAGCGGGTCCGACTCATAGGTGTTCACGGCCTTCGAGAGCATCTGTCCCCACGAGGCGGTGGGCGGCTTGACACCCGCACCGAGGAAGCTGAGCGCCGCTTCGGTGAGGATGTTGGTGGGGATCATCAGGGTCGAGTAGACCGTGATCGGCGCGACCAGGTTGGGCAGCAGCTCGCGCACCAGGATGTAGAAGCGGCCGGCTCCCAGGCTCTGGGCGGCCTCGACGTACTCGCGGTTGCGCAGGCTGAGCGTCTGGGCCCGGACGATGCGTCCGATGTAGGGCCAGCCGAAGAAGCCGATCACCAGGACCAGGGCGGCGATGCGGACACCCGAACCGTCCAGGCCGAGGAGCTCGTTGGGGAGCACCGAGACCAGGGCGATGGTGAAGAGCAGCTGCGGGAAGGCCAGCATCACGTCCATGATGCGGCTGAGGACCGCGTCGATCCAACCGCCGAAGAAGCCGGCGACGATGCCGAGGAGCGTGCCGAGGAAGACCGCGAAGAGGGCGGCGAGGAAGGCCACGAGCAGCGAGATCCGTGCGCCGTAGACGATCCGGCTGAAGACATCGCGGCCGTTGACGGGCTCGACGCCGAACAGGAAGTCGGCGTTGATGCCGCCCCAGGAACCGACCGGGGTGCCGAACAGCGGGTCGATCTGGTCCTCGTGGAACTCGTCCGGCGGGTGGCCCAGCAGGGCGACGATCACCGGCGCGAAGATCGCGACGAAGACGAGGAAGACGACGACGCACGCGCCCGCGAGGGCCAACTTGTCGCGCTTGAGCCGGTTCCAGGCGATCTTGAGCGGCGAGCGCCCTTCGATCGCCTTGCCGGGAGTACCGGAGTTGTCCGGAGTGCCGGGAGCGTCGGGCTCGCCGTCGACGGTGGCGGTCGCCTCGCCCGCACTCGTCTCGTGCAGTGGTGCCGTCATCGTGCTGAGGACCCCTCTCGGCCGCCGGTAGCCGGCCCTTGCCCGCCGCGGATAGCGGCTCGGTGGAACAACCCTGCAGGGCACCGGCCCGAAAGCGGCCGAACGCCCGGTGTTCCGGGGAGTCTTCAATGTGCTCACGATCACCCGCCAGACCTGACGGGGAATGTTTGCTCAAACGTGATGCGGTGCTGCGACTTCCGTTATCCGGACGTCGTGACCACGTGAGCGGACCAACCGGGGCTCTCTTCCGCGCAATCGGACATGTCACTCAACCAGTGCCGTGAGCTGACCAATTGGGGTGAACGAAGGCCTCCGGAGTGGGTTCCGGAGGCCTTCGGCGACAAGGGCGCGGGGGTGACGTCTCAGTATCCGGACGGCGCCGGCGGCGGATATCCGTACCCCGGGGCGGCGGCCGGTCCGCGCCCGCCGTGCGCCTCGCGGTCGTAGAACGGCCGCGCGTTGGCCCGCAGCCACAGCGCGACCGGGTCGTACGCGTCGGAGAGCGCGACCGTCGAGACGGGCAGGCCCTCGGGCACCGCACCGATCGACTGGCGCATCATCGAGCGGACGGTGTCGACGGCCGCCGGGGAGGTGTCGTAGAGGTCGAGGCCGATGACCAGGTACGCGGAACCGAGTGCAGGCTGCACCCATCCGCGGCGCAAGGACCGGATGACCGGGGTGCGGTGCGCGTTCTGCGTGAGCAGGGCGTAGAACTGCGGGATCTCCAGGGCGGGCTCGGTGACGCGCAGCGGCCCGGCCGGCATCCGGTCGAGACCGGTGGCGATCCGACGGAGGTCGGCCCAGGGAATGCCCACGCCGCCGCCCGGGGCGTGCGGATTGAGCCAGATGCCCCAGCGGTCCGGATAGAGGGCACGGGCGATCTCGCGGCCGGTGACGCGCTCATGGGCCCGGTTCCAGCCGGCGACGGCGAACTCCTGGGCGGAGGTGACGCAGGGCGCGTAGCCGTAGCCGTCGACCTCCATGTTCCCGTACTGGGCGTCGGGCGAGCCGGGTGCGCCCTGCCAGAGCAGCATCCAGAGCTCGCCGTCCACCAGGGCGTGCAGCAACTGCTCGTACGCGTCGTAGCGTCCGGGTGCCACCTGGCGCAGCATGTGCTCGACCTGTCCGGTCGCAGCGGTGCCTGACGCGCTCACCCTCGGTCCCGCCCCTCTTCCGTCCACCACGTACGTCTGTCCAGCAATCGAGTCGGTCCAGCTTAAACAGGATGCCGCTCACACGCCGGCGCGCTGGTAGAAGGGGCGCACCCGCTCCACCATCCAGTCGCCGACCGGGTCCTGCGCCACGTCCAGCAGGATGAGGTTGACCGGCCAGGCGACCTCGACGCGGCCGAGCGCCCGGCCCAGGGCGTCCAGGGGGGCGGTGCGGTCGGCGCCCTCCCAGTGGGAGAGCTGGACGCCGATGAAGAGGGCCGGTTCGGTGCCCTCGACGCTGGCGAGGGCACGGCGGGCGGTGGTGACGACGCCGACGGCCTCGAACTCGGCGGAGGCGGCGGCGAGGAAGTCGACCGGGTCGTCCTGCCAGTCGGGTTCGAAGAGCCGGACGCGTCCGCCGCTGGCGGGGCCGTCGAGCGGGGTGCGCCCGGCGCGGCAGAGTTCGGCGACGGCGGGCGGGGGCAGCGGGACGCCGACGGTGCCGCCGGGGTTCAGGGCGATGCCGAGCTGCGGGGGCAGACCGCGGGCCAAGTCGCGGGCCGGGGCCACGGTGAACGACATGTGGTCACCCACGCAGGCGAGGAACTGCTGCTCGGAGCTGAAGACGGGGACGTAGGCCACGCCGTCGATCTCCATGGTGGCGAGGTCGAGGTCGCGGCTCTCCGGGCCGCCGCCGTTGGGCAGGGGGACCCAGACCTGGCTGCGCCCCAACGCCTCGACCAGTCGGCCGCCGGCCTCCGAGTTGCCGAGTGAGGCGGCAAGGACCTCTTCGAGCTCATTGCCCGGCCACGTCACGTCCACGGTCGCCTTTCCCCTCTCGCACGGCCTGCCGCACCGGCCGCCGGGCAGCACCCTAACGCCGCCCCGGCACCGGCGTGGCCAAAAGGGAAGGGTACGGGCGTCCCCGGACGTGCGGGACACCGCCCGTGCCCCGCGCCCCTCGCCACCACCGCTCGACGGCCGCACGGGCGGCCCCGCCGGGGCTCCGAGGGCGTACTCGGGGGCGGCGGCCCGCCGGGAAGGCCACGAGAAGACCGTGCACGGCCGCTCCGGGGCGCTCCGGGGTGCTCCAAAGCGGTCCTCGCCGTCCGGATCCCCCGGTTGCTCCGTCGGGTCCGCCTCCTTCCGCCGGGTCCGCCTCCTTCCGCCGGGTCGCCGCCCCGTCAGTTCGCCGCCCCGTCAAGTCGTCGCCCCGTCAAGTCGTCGCCCCGTCAGGCCGCCTCGCGGAAGCCGATCGCGCGGAGGGCGTCGGCGGCGGCCCGGTCGAGCAGGGTCGCCGAGGCGCAGCCGTGCGGCAGGCTGCCGGACTCGGCGGCCCGCAACAGCCGGCCGACGGCCCGGCGGTGGCGGGCGAAGGCGTACGCGGAGACGCCCCGCCCCCTGGCCCGCTGGCCGGCCCGCGCGGTGTCCGGGGTGACGTCGAGGAGGAGCAGGTGCAGGGCCCGGCCGCGCCGTCGCGCCTCGCGGGCCAGCCAGCCGCGCACCCATGCCTGGGTGCCGCAGTCGTGGACGACCAGCCCGGCGCCGGAGCGCAGGGCGCGGCGCAGTCCCGCGTAGTGCGCGAGCCGGACCAGGGGGCGGTAGAGGGCGTACGGGAGGATGCGGGGCATCCGGGCCTCCCAGCGCTCACGGGCGTCCTGGGAGTCGATGCCGAGGCCCTCCGCGGCGCGCTTCATCAGGGTGGACTTGCCGCTGCCCGGCAGCCCGGAGACGACCACCAGGTCACCGGGGGCGAAGGTGAGGGCGCGGGGGCCCCGACCGCCGCGTGCGCGCAGGTCCCGCAGCAGCCGGCCGCGACCGCGGCTCCGGGCTCGGGCCCGCTGGGACGGTATGCCGGTGCTCGTCGCGTACGCACCGGTGTGGTGGATCGTCATCGCCTTCCCCCTCCTCAGGTCTCCGGAGACCTGAGGAGACCCTTGCCCAGGAAGTGTAAAGAAAGAGTAATGAGGCACAAGCGATTTGCCCCGCCGACCCCGCATGCAATGATGTGCCCGCCAGGCGCGCACAGTCGCCGCACAATCGCATACCGGCCGCTCGAATCCGCGCGGGAGAGTTCCGGACCGCCGAGTGCGTCCGGGCGCCGAAGGAGCAAGACCCTCCCTTGAATCTCTCAGGCCCCGATACCGCGTGGATGAGGCAGATCTGAAAAGCGGGACGCCCCCGGTGTCCCCACCCAAGGTGCAAGCCGAGGATGCCCTCGGTGAACCTCTCAGGTTCCATGACAGATGGGGAGGACGTCCTCGCCCGTCATGTTTTCCCCACCGATCACGCCCTTGGGACCCGGGAGCCACCCCATGAGCACTGCCCCCCGTCTGACCGCCCTCGATGCCCTGCATCGTTCGCTGGGCGCGACCATGACCGACTTCGCCGGCTGGGACATGCCGCTGCGCTACGGCAGCGAGCGCGACGAGCACAACGCCGTGCGCACCAAGGCCGGCCTCTTCGACCTCTCCCACATGGGCGAGATCACCGTCACCGGCCCGCAGGCCGTCGACCTGCTGGACTTCGCCCTCGTCGGCAACATCTCCACCGTGGGTAACGGCCGCGCCCGCTACACGATGATCTGCCAGGAGGACGGCGGCATCCTCGACGACCTGATCGTGTACCGCCTCGGCGAGACCGAGTACATGGTCGTCGCGAACGCCTCCAACGCCCAGATCGTCCTGGACGCCCTCGTCGCCCGCTCCGAGGGCTTCGACGCCGAGGTCCGCGACGACCGCGACGCGTACGCCCTGATCGCGGTCCAGGGCCCGGAGTCCCCCGGCATCCTGAAGTCGCTCACCGACGCCGATCTGGACGGGCTGAAGTACTACGCCGGTCTGCCCGGCACCGTCGCCGGCCTGCCCGCACTGATCGCCCGCACCGGCTACACCGGCGAGGACGGCTTCGAGCTGTTCCTGAAGCCCGAGCACGCCGAGGCCGTGTGGAAGGCGCTGACCGGGGCGGGCGAGGGCGTCGGCCTGATCCCCTGCGGCCTGTCCTGCCGCGACACGCTCCGCCTGGAGGCGGGCATGCCGCTGTACGGCCACGAGCTGACCACCTCCCTCACCCCCTTCGACGCCGGTCTGGGCCGGGTCGTGAAGTTCGAGAAGCCGGGCGACTTCGTCGGCCGCAAGGCCCTGGAGGCCGCGGCCGAGCGCGCCGAGAGCGCGCCGCCGCGCAAGCTGGTCGGTCTGATCGCCGAGGGCCGCCGGGTCCCGCGCGCCGGGTTCTCGGTCGTCAAGGACGGCGAGGTCATCGGCGAGGTGACCTCGGGCGCCCCGTCCCCGACCCTCGGAAAGCCGATCGCGATCGCCTACGTGGACGCGGCGCACGCCGAGCCCGGTACCCAGGGTGTAGGTGTGGACGTCCGCGGCACCCACGAGCCCTACGAGGTCGTGGCGCTGCCGTTCTACAAGCGCCAGAAGTGACGCAGTCGTCTCACCCCGGGTCTCAGCCCGCGAGACCCGCGTACATCAGCACTCCCCAGATCCAGGAGAATCAGGTCATGAGCAACCCCCAGCAGCTGCGCTACACCAAGGAGCACGAGTGGCTGTCGGACGCCGAGGGCGGCGTCGCGACCGTCGGCATCACGGAGTTCGCGGCCAACGCGCTCGGTGACGTCGTCTACGCCCAGCTCCCCGAGGTCGGTCAGACCGTCTCCGCGGGCGAGACCTGCGGCGAGCTGGAGTCGACGAAGTCCGTGAGCGACCTCTACTCCCCCGTGAGCGGCGAGGTCGTCGAAGCCAACCAGGACGTGGTGGACGACCCGTCGCTGGTGAACACGGCTCCGTTCGAGGGTGGCTGGCTGTTCAAGGTGCGCGTCGCGGAGACGCCGGACGATCTGCTCTCCGCCGACGAGTACACCGCGTTCTCCGCCGGCTGAGACCGGGCCCGAGACCCCTAGGGATCGATTCATGTCGCTTCTGAACACTCCCCTCCACGAGCTGGACCCGGACGTCGCCGCCGCCGTCGACGCCGAGCTCCGCCGTCAGCAGTCCACCCTCGAAATGATCGCCTCGGAGAACTTCGCTCCGGTCGCCGTCATGGAGGCCCAGGGCTCCGTCCTCACCAACAAGTACGCCGAGGGCTACCCGGGCCGCCGCTACTACGGCGGCTGCGAGCACGTCGACGTGGCCGAGCAGATCGCCATCGACCGGATCAAGGACCTGTTCGGCGCCGAGTACGCCAACGTCCAGCCGCACTCCGGCGCCTCCGCCAACCAGGCCGCCCTGTTCGCGATCGCCCAGCCCGGCGACACGATCCTCGGCCTGGACCTGGCGCACGGCGGCCACCTCACCCACGGCATGCGCCTGAACTTCTCGGGCAAGCAGTTCAACGTGGTGGCGTACCACGTGGACGAGGCCGGTCTGGTCGACATGGCCGAGGTCGAGCGCCTCGCCAAGGAGCACCGCCCCAAGGTGATCATCGCGGGCTGGTCCGCCTACCCGCGCCAGCTGGACTTCGCCGAGTTCCGCCGGATCGCCGACGAGGTCGAGGCCTACCTGTGGGTCGACATGGCCCACTTCGCGGGCCTGGTCGCCGCGGGTCTGCACCCGAACCCCGTCGAGTACGCGGACGTGGTCACCTCCACCACGCACAAGACGCTCGGCGGACCGCGCGGCGGCATCATCCTGGCGAAGAAGGAGTTCGCCAAGAAGCTGAACTCCTCGGTCTTCCCCGGCTTCCAGGGCGGCCCGCTGGAGCACGTGATCGCGGCCAAGGCCGTCTCCTTCAAGGTCGCGGCCTCGGAGGAGTTCAAGGAGCGCCAGCAGCGCACCCTGGACGGCGCCCGGATCATCGCCGAGCGGCTGGTCCAGGACGACGTGAAGCAGCACGGCGTCTCCGTCCTGTCCGGCGGCACCGACGTGCACCTGCTCCTGGTCGACCTGCGCGACAGCGAGCTGGACGGCCAGCAGGCCGAGGACCGCCTCCACGAGGTCGGCATCACGGTCAACCGGAACGCCGTTCCGAACGACCCGCGCCCGCCGATGGTCACCTCCGGCCTGCGCATCGGCACGCCGGCCCTGGCGACCCGCGGCTTCGGGGCCGAGGACTTCGCCGAGGTCGCCGACATCATCGCCGAGACCCTGAAGCCCGGCTTCGACGCCGAGGCGCTGAAGGCCCGGGTGACCGCCCTTGCGGACAAGCACCCGCTGTACCCCGGCCTGAAGTAATTTCGTACCCTTTTGTTCCAGGGTTCGTTCGTACGAAAAATCCGGGGCACCGCGCACACTGGACAGTGGGCGCGGTGCCCCGGCCCTTTCCCGCCCCTTCCTGCTCGTTCTGCGCCACCCCGGCAGACAACGGCGTCTAGCCCCCCACAAGGAGTCCTCCCGTGGCCATCTCGGTCTTCGACCTGTTCTCGATCGGCATCGGCCCGTCGAGCTCCCACACGGTGGGCCCCATGCGTGCGGCCCGGATGTTCGCCCGCCGGCTGAAGAACGAGGGCCTGCTCGCCCACACCGCGGCGATACGGGCGGAGCTGTACGGCTCGCTCGGCGCCACGGGGCACGGGCACGGCACCCCGAAGGCCGTCCTCCTCGGCCTGGAGGGCAACTCGCCCCGCACCGTCGACGTGGAGACCGCCGACGACGAGTTCGAGCGGATCAAGACGAGCGGCCGGATCAACCTGCTCGGCGCACACGAGATCCCCTTCGACTTCGACGCGGACCTGATCCTCCACCGGCGCAAGGCGCTGCCCTACCACGCCAACGGCATGACCGTCTTCGCGTACGACGCCGAGGGCGGCCTCGTCCTGGAGAAGACCTACTACTCCGTCGGCGGCGGCTTCGTCGTCGACGAGGACGCGGTCGCCGGCGAGAATCCGATCATCCCGGACGACACCGTCCTGAAGTACCCCTTCCGCACCGGCGACGAGCTGCTCCGCCTCACCAAGGAGACCGGCCTGTCGATCTCCTCCCTGATGCTGGAGAACGAGAAGGCCTGGCGCACCGAGGAGGAGATCCGCACCGGCCTCCTGGAGATCTGGCGCGTCATGCAGTCCTGCGTCTCGCGCGGCATGTCCCGGGAAGGCATCCTGCCCGGCGGTCTGAAGGTCCGCCGCCGCGCCGCGACCTCCGCCCGCAAGCTGCGCTCGGAGGGGGATCCGGCCGCGCACGCCATGGAGTGGATCACCCTCTACGCGATGGCCGTGAACGAGGAGAACGCGGCGGGCGGGCGGGTGGTCACCGCCCCGACCAACGGCGCGGCCGGCATCATCCCCGCCGTCCTGCACTACTACATGAACTTCGGGTCCGGCGGGGCCTCTCCGGAGGAGAAGGAGGACGGCGTGGTCCGCTTCCTCCTCGCGGCCGGCGCGGTCGGCATGCTCTTCAAGGAGAACGCCTCGATCTCCGGCGCCGAGGTCGGCTGCCAGGGCGAGGTCGGCTCGGCCTGCTCGATGGCGGCCGGCGCGCTCGCCGAGGTCCTCGGCGGCTCCCCGGAGCAGGTGGAGAACGCGGCCGAGATCGGCATGGAGCACAACCTGGGCCTGACCTGCGACCCGGTCGGCGGCCTGGTCCAGATCCCGTGCATCGAGCGCAACGGCATGGCGGCGGTCAAGGCCGTCACCGCGGCGAAGATGTCGATGCGCGGCGACGGCAGCCACCTGGTCTCCCTCGACAAGGTCATCAAGACCATGAAGGAGACGGGCGCCGACATGAGCGTCAAGTACAAGGAGACCGCCCGGGGCGGCCTCGCGGTGAACATCATCGAGTGCTGAGTCCGACCGCGGGACCACTGCTCGATCCGCTCCGTCGCGCGGAGCGGAGTGCTGCGCGGACGACCCGCCGGATGCTCCGCCGGCGGGCGCTCGAACGGGAGGGCCGGTGACCGGGCCCGAACGCCTCCCGGACGCACTGCGGGCCCCCGTCTCAGGCCTTGTTGAGGTGGGACCAGAACTCGTCCCAGGACAGGACGCCGTCGCCGTTGTCGTCGCGCTGCTTGATGAGCGCCTCGGCGACCGTCTCGGTGACGTTGAAGTCGCCCAGCTGCGCCATGACGTGCTTGAACTCGGCGGCGGTGATGAAGCCGTCGCCGTTCACGTCGAACCTGTTGAATGCCGTGCGAGCCGACTCGATGTCCGCCACTGCTTCCGCCCCTTCTCGGTGCTTGTCTGACGGGGGCCAGAGTAACCGGCCCGGCCCGGCCCGATCATGGGGGCATGAACGATGCGTTGGCAGGGGTCCTGAAGGCGGCGGCGGGCGGGGAGTTCCCGCCCCCGGACGGTTCGATCACGGTGGTGCCGCAGCCGAGTCGACGGGACGCGGGCGTGCTCGCCTTCACCGCCCACTCGGTGGTCTTCGCGGACCTCGACCCGGAGTGGATACGGGCCGAGCTGGCCGCCACGCCGAGCGATCCGCTCGCGGCCAGCATGCACCCGCGCTTCCTGGCCGCCCTGTTGGGCCGGACCGGCCGGCGGATGGACACGATCGACCTGCTCACGGTGGCCGACACGCTGCCCGGCCCTCCCCCGTTGGAGCTGCGCGAGATCGACGATCCGACGCACCCCCGGGTGGCACGGGCGCTGGCGTTCCGGGACGAGGTCCGGGTGTGGGCGACCGACGGCGGGGTGCTGGTGCTGGGCAGGGGCGTCGCGGGCCGTTGGGAGGCGGCCATCGAGGTGGACGAGGGGGTGCGCCACCGCGGGCTGGGCCGGGCCCTCGCCACCGCCGCCCGCCATCTGACGCCGGACGGGGTGGTCTGGGCCCAGCAGGCCCCCGGCAACGCCCGCAGCGTCCGGACGTTCCAGGCCGCGGGCTACCGCCCGGTGGCCTCGGAGGCCCTGCTGGTCACGGACTGAGCCTCAGCGGAAGATGCCGGTGTGGCCGAGGGAGTAGCGGCCCGGCTGGGGGTAGACGGCGAGGCCGTGGGGGCCGCTGCCGACCGGGATGCGGGCGAGCTGCTTTCCGGTGGTCGTGTCGATCGCGTAGACCTCGGAGTCGTAGCGGCCGGACAGCCACAGGACCTTGCCGTCGGCGGAGACGCCGCCCATGTCGGGGGAACCCCCGTCCGGGAGCCACCACTTCTTGGTGAGCTTGTCCTGGGCGAAGTCGAAGACGGAGATCGAGCCCTCGCCGCGGTTGGGGACGTACATCTCGCGGGAGTCACGGCTGATGTAGAGGCCGTGGGCGCCCTTGCCGGTGGGGAGCAGGGTCGGGGTGGTGAACTTCTCGCCGTCGAGCACCCACATGCCGTGGGCCATCATGTCGGCGACGTAGAAGGTCTTGCCGTCCGGGGAGATCTTCACGTCCTGCGGCATGGCGCCTTCGAGGGGCAGCTTCTGTTGGCCGATCACCTCCATCTTCTCGGTGTCGACCTTGAGCAGTTCGCCGGAGAACTCGCAGGAGACGATGAAGTAGCGGCCGTCCGCCGAGAAGTCCGCGTGGTTGACGCCGTAGCAGCTGACGGGAACGGTCTTCTTGCGTTCCATGGTGTGCGGGTCGCGGAAGACCAGTTCGCGGTCGAGCGAGGCCATCACGACGGCGTACTTGCCGTTGGGCGTGAAGTAGAGGTTGTACGGGTCGTGGACCTCGACCGGCTTGCCGGCGATGCCGGTGGCGGGGTCGATGGGGGTCAGCGTGTGGCCGCGGTTGTTGTTGACCCAGAGGGTCTTCATGTCCCAGGAGGGGACGACGTGTTGGGGCTGGATGCCGACCGGGATCGTCTCGATCACTCGGTAGGTGGTGGGGTCGATGACCGAGACGGTGTTGGAGTTGGTGTTGGGGACGTAGACCCGGGAGGGGAAGTCCTTGACCACCGGGGAGAGCCGGTTGGGCCGGTCGGCGGCGTAGAGGTCGTTCGGGTCGAGCGGGGGCGGCATGCCGGGGAGGCCGACGGGGGCTGCGGCCGGTCGGGGGACGGCCGGGGCCGCGGCCTTCTTGACGGGCGTCGCGCCGCCGCCGGGGTCCGCGGTGCCGCAGCCGGCGAGGGTGGCGAGGAGGGCGGCGGCGAGGAGGGTCCTGGTTCGTTTCGTGAGGTGTGGCATCAGCTGAACAGCTCCGTGGTGGTGACCGCGCTCAGGCCGCGGCGGTCGAGGTCGGCGAGGAGGAGGGGCAGCGCGGCGGCGGTGTCCGGATAGCCGAAGTGCAGGCTGACGACGGAGCCGGCGCGGACCGGCCCGGTGGCGTTGCGGACGATCGCCGCGGGACCGGGCGAGGTGAAGTCAAGGGAGTCGACGTCGTACGAGAGGACGTGCGGGTATCCGGCCCGCCGGGCGGCACGTAGGACGGCGGGTGCGGCGTGTTGCGCGCGGGAGGGCCTGAACCAGGTGCCGGGGGAGCCGGTGAGCCGGCGCAGCCGGGTGGCGCATGCCTCGATCTCGGCGAGGGCCTCGGCTTCGGTCATGGCGTTGACGTCGACGTGGCGCTGGGTGTGGTTGCCGAGTTCATGGCCGCCGTCGAGGATGCGGCGGGCCATCTCGGGGTGCTCGTCAAGCCAGCTGCCGACGGCGAGGACGGTGAGACGGGCGCCGGCCCGCTCGGCCCGGGCAAGGAGTCCGGTGGCGAGGGCGGGGTCGCCCTGGCCGTGGAAGGTGAGGGCGACCCGGGGCCGGTCGCGGGGGCCGTGGGTGATCTCGTCCGGTTGCCCGGGGAAGCGGCGGGGAGCGGGGGCGGGGCCCCTCGCGGCGGGATCCGGCGCGGCGGGGCTCTGGGCGGCGTCAGCGGGGGCCCGGGCGGCGGGGGTGGGGCGCGGCTCCGTGCCGCAGGCGGTGGAGAGGGCTCCCACCAGGGCGGCAGCCGCGCCCGCCCGGAGGGCTCCTCGGCGGTCGGTCGGCTTCACCCGACCATTCAAAGGGGCACGGTGCCCGATTTATTACGATTAGGCCAATTCAGGACGTTTGCAGGCAGATGGGATGAGTCCAGCATGCGGACGACCCCAGGAACCAGCCAACAAACCGCATAGCCATTCACTGTTTACAAGGCAGGTGCTACACGTCACCAACGATTCATTGTTAACCTGTCCGCTTTTGCACCATCTTGACCCACTAGGCACTTTTGGCAGGAAGGCCCCCTGTCTGCCATAGTCGGGAACACGACCTTCCATTGACCCGGGCCAGGTCGACAGAACTGCCGTGGATACACCCCCCCGTCCACGGCGCATCACACGGAAGCCCCCACGCGCCCCACCACGGCGCACGGGGGCTTCCGTGCGTGTGACATCAGCTGCCCCGCACCCGCCCTTCCGGGCCGGCGCCCCGCACCTCGGGACCTCCGGGGGGCACCTCGTGAAAAGCCGTCTTCAGGACCGGTCCGCGACCCTCATCTCGAACCAGGTCGTCTTGCCGCGCGGCGCCAGGTCCACGCCCCACCGATCGGCGAGCTTGTCGACGAGGAAGAGGCCGCGGCCACTCACGTCGAGCTCGCGCACGGGCATCAGGCACGGCAGTCCGCGCGAGGGGTCACGCACCTCGATCCGGATCCATCCGCGCCGCCGCTGTAACCGCAGGGCGAAGACCCGGGCACCGGTGTGCCGGACGGCGTTCCCGACCAGCTCCGAGACCAGGAGCACGACGTGCTCCGTGATCTGCGGACCCAGCGCCCACTGCCGCAGCACCACGTGCTGGGTGAGCCTGCGGGCCACCCAGGCGGACTCCGGGCGGGACGGCAAGCGGACGTCCTCCTCGGCCGGATTGCCGTACAACTCCACTGCTTCGGCGGCCTGTTCGTCCTCAGGGGTCGGCACCCACCGCGCTGGGGCGGCGCTCGCACGCTGCCTCGGTTGTTCCCTACCCTCCAGGCCCGCCATGCCCCCATCATGGCCGCACGGAGCCGTTCGCGGGGGCCGTTCCGGTGGAATCGGCCCCCGACGGGATCAGGAAGCGGGCCCCCGGGCGGCACCCGGGGCCGGCTCCCCCGTCAGACGAACTTCGCCTTGCCCGGGCCCTCCTCGACGAAGCTGCGCATCCCGCGCTCGCGGTCCTCGGTGGCGAAGAGTCCGGCGAACCAGTTCCGCTCGATCGCGAGGCCGGTGTCGATGTCCGCTTCCAGACCCTGGTCGATCGCCTCCTTCGCGGCCCTCAGGGCGACCGCGGGCCCCTGGGCCAGCTTGGCCGCCCAGGCGTGCGCCTGCGCGTACACCTCGGCGGCCGGCACCACCCGGTCGACCAGACCGAGCGTGAGGGCCTCCTCCGCCTTGACCATCCGGCCGGTGAAGATGAGGTCCTTGGCCTTGGAGGGGCCGACGAGCCGGGAGAGGCGCTGGGTGCCGCCCGCACCCGGGATCAGGCCGAGCAGGATCTCCGGCTGGCCCAGCTTGGCGTTGTCGGCGGCGATCCGGTAGTCGGCACAGAGCGCGAGCTCGCAGCCGCCGCCGAGCGCGTACCCGGTGATCGCGGCGACGACCGGCTTGGGGATGCGGGCGACGGCGGTGAAGGAGTCCTGGAGGGCACGCGAGCGCTTGACCATGGCCACGTGGTCCATGACCTGCATTTCCTTGATGTCCGCGCCGGCCGCGAACACCTTCTCGCCGCCGTAGAGGACCACGGCCCGCACGTCGTCGCGGTCGGTCGCCTCCTGGGCCAGCTCGCGCAGCCGGTCCTGGGTGGCGACGTCCAGGGCGTTCATCGGGGGGCGGTCGAGGCGGATCGTGCCGACGCCTTCGGCGACTTCGAGGTTCACAGTCATGGGAGGAAGGTTAGTGGCCGTTAACGGGGACGGGCCCGGTGCTGTTGCTCACAGCACCGGGC
>NZ_JBHYMF010000072.1:0-34720 GCF_042742855.1 Streptomyces sp. NPDC058877
GTCCGGGACGGTCTACGGAACGGGCGGAACCACGGGCGCTCCGGCCTCGGCGACGGGTGCGGGGATGCCGGTGACGTCGGCCACCTCCACCGCTTCGTCGGCGAGTCGCTCGAGCGCTGCCCAGATCTCCCTGGTGACCCGTACCGCGGCCTCCGGGTCACCCACCGCGCACGCCTCGATGAGTTGGGCGTGCAGCTTCACCGATCCGCAGCTCCCGGCGTCACCGAAGAGCCGCCGCTCGACACGGCGGATCAGCGGGGTGTAGCGGGCGATCGTGGCGGCGGCAGCGTGATTGCCGCTGGCCACGACGAGCACTTGGTGGAGCTCGTCGTCGGCGTCCAGCGCGGCTTCGACGTCGGAGGCGCGGACGGCCGCAGCGAAGCGCTCGTTCGCCTCGCGCATGGCCCGGATGCCCTCGGGGCTGAGCAGCGGCACGCCGGTCCTGGCGGCGAGTTCGTGCATCACGCGCACCACCGAAGCGGCGTCCCGGACGATCCGGCTGACCGGCCGGGTGACCCGGGTGTAACTCTGCGGCTTGGAATCGACGAGCCCCTCGTCGCCGAGTCGGGCCAGGGCCTCGCGCACGGGGGTGCGGGAGAGCCCCAGCCGATCGGCGAGCTCGGCGTCCGTGAGCGGGGCGCCGGGCTGGAGGTCGCCTCGCACGATGGCCTCGCGCAGCGCCTCGTAGGCCCGGTCACGCAGCAGGTTCCGGCCCACGGGCCGCAGTGCGTCCATGGATTGACATGTTAAATGTCAATCCATGGACGGACCAGGGTCGATTTCGGCCTCAGCGGCGGGGCTGGCGCCGCCAGGGACCGGTGATCGCGACCATGATCCCCGGGTTCTGGATGTTGGCGAACAGCGTGTCGCCGTCGGGCGAGAAGACGACGCCGGTGAACTCGCTGTCGTTGAGGTCGTTGCGGGCGATGGGGTACGTGCGCCCCGAGTCGGTCGCTCCGAAGAGGTGCTGGACGCCTTCGCCGTCCTCGGCGATGACGAGCCCGCCGTACGGCGAGACGGTGATGTTGTCGGGGCCGTCGAAGGCACCGTCCTCGTCCGGGTTGGTGTTCACACCGAGGAGCACCTTGAGGGTGAGGGTGCGGCGCTTCGGGTCGTAGAACCAGACCTGGCCGTCGTGCGAGGCGCCGGGGCTCTCGTCGCGCGCGAAGGAGGAGACGAAGTAGGCGCCGCCGTCGGCCCACCACATCCCCTCCAGCTTGCGGGCCCGGGTGACCTCGCCGTCCGCGAACTGCTTGCGGATGGGGGTGGTGCGGGCGTCGCGGTCGGGGACGTCCACCCAGTCAACGCCGTAGACGGTGCCGATCCGCGTGGCGCGGGACAGGTCGTCGACGAAGCGGCCCGAGGAGTCGATGCACTTGAAGGCCTGGAGCGCGCCGGCGTCGTCGGCCAGGGTGCGGAGCTTCCCTCGCCCGTGCTCGAAGCCCTGCGGCGGCACCCAACGGAACAGCAGTCCGTTGGGGCCGGACGCGTCCTCGGTGAGGTAGGCGTGGCCGCGCTTGGGGTCGATCACCACGGCCTCGTGGGCGTAGCGGCCGAAGGCCTTGATCGGCTTCGGGTCACGGTTGGCACGGGCGTCGCGCGGGTCGACCTCGAAGACGTAGCCGTGGTCCTTGGTCATGCCGTTCTTGCCGGCCAGGTCCTCGGTCTCCTCGCCGGTCAGCCAGGTGCCCCAAGGGGTCCGACCGCCGGCGCAGTTGGTGGAGGTGCCGGCGATGCCGACCCATTCCGCGACGGTGCCGTCGCGGTGCACCTCGACGACCGTGCAGCCGCCGGACGCGGCCGGGTCGTAGACGAGGCCCTCGGTCAGCGGGACGGGGTGCTCCCACCTGCTGCGGGGCCCCTTGAGCTCGTGGTTGTTGACCAGGTAGGTGGCGCCGCGCGGCCCGGCGAAGGCGGCCGTGCCGTCGTGGTTGGAGGGCGTGAACTCGCCGGACTCCAGACGGGTCACACCGCTGTGGGTGATGACGCGGTAGGTGAATCCCTCGGGCAGGGCCAGCATCCCGTCGGGGTCGGCGACCAACGGCCCGTACCCGAGCGTGTGGCCGTGACCGTGGCCGTGGCCGTGCGCCTGCGGCTCGTCGGACGCGAGGGCCTCGGGCGCGGTGGCGAGTGCGCCGACGACGCCGGTGAGGGCGAGGCCCGCGCCGGCGACGGCGGACTGCTTGGTGAACTCTCGGCGATTGAGCGGCATGGTGGTGGGATCTCCCTTGATGGCCGAATCTCGCGGGCCACCCTCCCGCGCCTCCACGAACACCGCCTGAACTCCGCGGGAACACCGGCGGGGCGTCACGCGCCGGTGCTCCCGTGCGGGGCCTTTCCCCCGCCCGGTCCCCGGACCGGGCGGATCAGCCCGCTGCCAGCGGCTCCGGGAACGGCGGGATGCCCCTCCCTCCGGACCCGTACCCCGAAGGCTCCCCCGGCCCCTCGCGGGCCCGTCGCCTCGTCGAGGCCGAAAGCCCCCTCCCCGTCTCAGGAGCCGGAACAGGAGCGGGCCTTGAAGGCGGCCTTCCGTGCTTCCTTGGCCACCGTCTTGTCCCGGTGCAACCGGCCCATCGCCTCCAAGACCTCGGCGGTCGACGGGTGTTCCACCCGCCAGGCCGTCTCGAAGAAGCCGCTGTGCCGTCCGGTGAGCCCCTCGATCAGCTCCTGGAGCTCCTCCAGGTCACCGTTCGCATCGAGTTGGGCCGCGATCGTGTCGACGGCGAGCCAGAAGACCATCGACTCCGGCGGCGCCGGCACGTCGGCCGCTCCGTGCTCCGCGAGCCAGACCCGTGCGAGGCCGCCGAGTTCGGCGTCGTCCAGGACTTCCCGCACGGCGGGCTCGGCCTCGGCACCGACCAGGGACAGCGTCTGCTGGCAGTGGAGCCGACGGAGCGGAGAACCCGCGTCGACGCCGCGCGCGGCGTGCAGCAGTTCGCGGGCCGCGTCGAGCGTGCCACGGCCGGCCAGCCAGGCGGCGGTCTCCTCGCGGGCGGCGGCCTGCGGGTAGTCGGCGATCCCGTCGAGGAGCACGTCCGCGCCCTTGTCCGCCAGGTCGCCGACCGCGGGCGCGTCCACGCCGGCCTCCAACATCCGGGCCCGGACGCCGTAGAGCCCGAGCGGAGTGAGGCGGACCATGCCGTAGCGGGTGACGTCCTCGTCGTCGAGGGGCGGCGCCGGCTCCTCGCCCTCTTCGGCCATCAGGGCCTCGTCGACCGGCTGGTACTCGACGAGTCCGATCGGTTCGAGCAGCCGGAACTGCTCGTCGAGCCGCATCATCGCGTCCGAGACCTGCTCCAGGACGTCGTCGGTCGGTTCGCCCATGTCCTCGGGGACGACCATCGAGGCGGCGAGCGCGGGCAGCGGCACGGGCCCCTCCCCGGGGCCGCCCTCGCTGACGGTCAGCAGGTAGAGGTTGCCGAGGACCCCCTCCAAGAACTCGGCCTCCGCCTCGGGGTCCCAGTCGAGCGCCTCGATGTCGATCTCGCCGTCCTCCCCGACGATCGCGTCCAGGTCGTCGATGACGGGCGCGACGGCGTCGGCGAAGACCACGTCGAACCCGTCCAACCAGAGCCCGAGGACGTCCTGGGGCGAACCGCCCGTGACCAGGGGGAGGTTCTCGCCGGGGCCGGCCCGCCCGGGAACGTCGGCCTCCTCGCCCTCCTGCCCGTCCACGACGGCGACGAGGCCGGTGTCGACGGCGAGCCGCCAGGCGTCACCGGCCCAGATCTCGCCGTCCTCGTCATCGGTGAGGCCCAGGACCTCGACGGCCTCGGGAAGCTGTTCGTCGACGAGTTCGCCGCCCGCGTCGACCCGGGTTTCGGGCCCGGCCCAGCGTGCTAGCCGCACCGCGTGGGAAAGGAGGGGGGCGGCCAGGGCATCCCGCGCCAGTTCCGCGTCCGCACGCAGCCGAACGGGGGGAAGGGTGGGGTGCTCTGACATCGGATGTGTCTCCTCGACGCGTACGAAGCAAAAGGTGAAGGGGGCTCGGAGAGCCGTCCTCAGCGTAGACGCATCCGGCACTCCGTCCGTCGATTCACGGAGCCGTCAGCCTTCGTACACCCGTCGACCCTTGACAAGTGCACCTCTCTGCAAAGAGATTGACGCGCGTAGATTCATCTGCCGATCCTCCAAGCACCCTCGGAGCCTCTTGATGTCTTCCTCCATACCGAGATTCGCCGCGGTCTCCGCCGTCGTCGCCTCCGCCCTCGCCGCCGGCCTGCTCGCGGGTTCGTCCAGCGCCGCCGCCGAGGACGCCGCCGGCGTCCGCATCCACGACATCCAGGGCACGACGCGCGTTTCGCCCCTCGTCGGCAAGCAGGTCACCGGCGTCACCGGCATCGTGACCGGTGTCCGCGCCTACGGCTCGCGCGGATTCTGGATGCAGGACCCCGAGGCCGACGCGAACCCCGCCACCAGCGAGGGCATCTTCGTCTACACCGGTTCCGTCCCCACCGTCTCCGTCGGCGACGCCCTCAGCGTGAACGGCACGGTCACCGAGTACGTCCCCGGCGGCCTGAAGTCGGGGAACCAGTCGCTCACCCAGATTTCGAGGCCCGTCATCACCGTGGTCTCGCAGGACAACCCGGTCCCGGCCCCCGTGACGATCTCCGGCTGGTCGGTGCCCGATGCGTACGCCCCCGAGGGCGACCCGGCCGCGGGCGGCTCGATCAACGGCCTGACCCTGGACCCCGAGCGGTACGCCCTGGACTACTACGAGTCCCTGGAAGGCACCAACGTCCGGATCGGCCCCTCGCGCGTGGTCGGCGCCAGCAACGCGTACGCGGAGCTCTGGGTGACGGTGAAGCCCTGGGAGAACCCCAACTGGCGCGGCGGCACGGTCTACGGCTCGTACGAGTCCCAGAACACCGGCCGGCTCAAGGTCCAGTCGCTGACCCCGCTGGCCCAGCAACCGTTCCCCGTGGCGAACGTCGGTGACCGACTGAGCGGCCCCACCGAGGGCCCGCTCGACTTCAACCAGTTCGGCGGCTACACACTGGCCGCGCGCACCCTCGGCACGGTCGCCGACCGCGGCCTGAAGCGCGAGACCACGGCCAAGCAGCACAAGAACGAACTGGCCGTGGCGACCTACAACGTCGAGAACCTCGACCCGACGGACCCGCAGGAGAAGTTCGACGCACTCGCGAAGGCGGTCGTCGAGAACCTCTCCTCGCCGGACATCGTCGCCCTGGAGGAGATCCAGGACAACAACGGCGCCAAGAACGACGGCACGGTCGCCGCCGACGTGACCGTGGAGAAGTTCACGGACGCGATCGTGGCGGCCGGCGGCCCGGCCTACGAGTGGCGCGCGGTCGACCCGGAGAACAACAAGGACGGCGGTCAGCCCGGCGGCAATATCCGTCAGGTCTTCCTCTTCAACCCCGAGCGGGTCTCCTTCACCGACCGTGCGGGCGGCGACGCGACCACCGGCACCGCGGTGACGGGGACGAAGGGCCGCCCCGCGCTGACCCTCTCCCCCGGCCGCATCGACCCGGCGAACGCCGCCTGGGAGGACAGCCGCAAGCCGCTCGCGGGCGAGTTCGTCTTCCGCGGCCGGACGGTCTTCGTGATCGCCAACCACTTCGCCTCGAAGGGCGGCGACGAGTCCATCGTCTCCCACCACCAGCCGCCGAGCCGCTCCTCCGAGACGCAGCGACTGCTCCAGGCCCAGGCCGTCAACGCCTTCGTCAAGGACATCGTCGCGGTCGACAAGCAGGCCGACGTCCTGGTCCTCGGCGACATCAACGACTTCGAGTTCTCCGGGACGACGCAGGCGCTGACCGACGGCGGCGTGCTCTACCCGGCCGTGAAGACGCTGCCGCGCAGCGAGCGCTACTCGTACGTGTACCAGGGCAACAGCCAGGTCCTCGACCAGATCCTGACCAGCCCCGGCGTCCACCACTTCAGCTACGACAGCGTCCACATCAACGCGGAGTTCGCCGACCAGAACAGCGACCACGACCCGCAGGTCCTGCGCTTCCGCCCGTAACCGAGGAGCCGGTGCCCGGTCACGCGCCCGCGTCGAGGCTCAGCGCGGGCACGTACCGGCGCACCCGGCTGCCGACCGGCCCGGGACGGCGGAACGACCGCTGCCAGGACTCGTCGAGCGGGGCGTGCACGGCCTCCCGCGCGGCGTGGGCCGACGCGCCCTCCCTCCTCGGTGAAGACCAGGACGCGGGTGCCGTCCACGGACGGGTGGAAGTGCGCACCGATCCCGCCACGCACCGAACGGGCCCGTCGTCGCCGGCCAGTGCGGCGAGCGCCGCGTCCGCCCAGGCGTTCCGCCGGCCGGCGTCCGGCCCCTCGAAGTCGACCTCGACGACGGCGACGGCTCCGGGCACCGTTTCCGACACCGTCCTCGCCGAGGACGGCACTCCGGCGCATCGGGGCGGTGCAGGAGCGTGTCCTCGTCCGTCCCGGCGTGGACGCCGTACGAGAGCGGCCTCGGGTCGGGCCAGTCGCGCTTCTCCCAGATGCTCCGGATGGCCTCGACCGCGGCCCGCTGCCGGGCGGCGGTGCCGACGCGCCAGGTGCTGGCCAGGATGGCACCGACGGCCGGACGGTAGGGGGCGGGGCGGGCATCGGGGCGGGCTGCGGAGTTCATGCGGAGGGGCTCCTACGCCGGGATCGATCCGGTGCGGTGGATCCACCGTCCTCCTTCAAGCAAGCTTGAGGTCAAGGACGCCTTCCGTGGGAAACTCCGCACCATGATCCTTCGCTCCGCCACCCGCGCCGAACTGCCCGCCGTCCTCGCCCTGCTCGCCGACGAGGACGAGGTCCTGGACCCCGCGTCGGTCACCGTGGGAGAGGCGCACGAGCGGGCCTTCGCCGACATCGAAGCCGATCCGCGCAACGAGGTGCTGGTCCTGATGGAGGACACACTCGTCCTGGGGTGCCTCCAGATCACGTACGTCCCGGGCCTCGGCAGGGGCGGCGCCGAGCGGGCCCTGATCGAGGCGGTGCGCATCAGGGCCGACCGGAGGGGCGGTGGACTCGGCCGGGAGTTGATGGAGCGGGCCATGGCACGTGCGGAGGAACGCGGCTGCACGCTCGTTCAGCTCACCAGCAACAAGAAGCGGACGAACGCCCACCGCTTCTACGCCTCACTGGGCTTCATCCGCAGCCACGACGGCTTCAAGCTGGCGCTCTGAGCTCCCCCTGGCGGCAGACCCGGCAGGAGGCCGACCGACCGCCTCCGACGGGGGCCGGCCGCCGGCCGCACCGGACCCTTCACTTCTCCTTATGCTTTGAACCAAGAAGATCTAAGTAGACCTTCACCGTCCGTTCCCTCCAGACTTCCGGAATGAGCACTGCTTCCGGAACCAGCTCCCCGCGCCCCTTCGGTCGCGCCCTCTGCGCGATGGTCACCCCGTTCGACTCCACCGGGGAACTCGACCTCGGTGCGGCCGGGGACCTCGCCGTCCGCCTCCTCGCAGAAGGCTGCGAGGGCCTGGTCCTCAACGGCACCACGGGTGAGTCCCCGACCACCACGGACGCGGAGAAGGCCGCGCTCATCAGGACCGTCCGCGAGGCCGTCGGGCCGAGTCCCTCGCTCCTCGCCGGCGTCGGCACCGCCGACACTCGGCACAGCACACGACTCGCCCGACAGGCGGAGGAGGCGGGGGCGGACGGGCTGCTCGTCGTCACCCCGTACTACAGCCAGCCGCCCCAAGCCGCCGTCGAGGCACACTTCCTGAAGCTCGCGGACGCGACCGAACTGCCGGTGGTGGTCTACGACATTCCGGGCCGCACCGGCACCCGCGTCGAACCCGCCACACTGCGACGGCTCGCCGAACACCCGCGGATCGTGGGGGTGAAGGACTGCTCATACGACCTGCTCGCCTCGGCCCGGTTGATCGCGGAGACGGGACTCGCGTACTACTCGGGCTCCGAGGAGCTGAACCTACCGCTGTACGCGGTGGGCGGCGCCGGCTACATCAGCACGGTGGCGAACGTGGCGCCCCGTCACATGCGTGCGGTCCTCGACGCCTTCGACGCCGGCGACACCGAGGGCGCCGCCCGGGCCCACGCCCGGCTCCTGCCCCTGGCCGAGCTGATGATGGCCTCGGGGCTCCCGGGCACGGTGACCGCCAAGGCGCTCCTCGACGGCCCGGTGCGGGAGCCGTTGCAGCCCGCCGACCGGGAGACGGTCGCTGCACTGCGGGCGGCGCACGGCGCCCTGGTGGGGGCGTAGCCCTCGATGCCCCCGCGGGGGACCGGGAGGGGAGCACGACGACCGCCCTCGCCGGAACGGACGGGGCCCGTCAGCCAGCAGCAGGGCGCAGGGCCGGCCCTGCGGGGCCCGTCGTGACGGCTCCCGTCCACCACCCCGGTTCGTCGCCCCCCTCCCACGAGATCGTCAACGGCCGGCCGGTTCCTCGGCCTTGGCCCGTGCGGCTGCCCGAGCTTCGCCGGGTCCGCCGTCGGCACCGGGCCGGTCGAGACGGCCGTCACCTTCACGCAGTGCTCGCGCGGGAGCGCCCTCCCGGGCCGTCCTGGGACCGTGGGAGGGCGCTCGAAGGTGATCACGTCGACGACCACCGGCAGCACGGCAGCGGGTCAGAGCCGCGATCGGGCAGGCAGCCGCAGGTCACGGCCGCCCGACATCAGTTGTGGCTGTGCAGGATGTCGTTCAGCCCGCCCCAGACCGCGTTGTTCGGGCGGGCCTCGACGGCGCCGGTGACCGAGTTGCGGCGGAAGAGGATGTTCGAGGCGCCGGAGAGCTCGCGGGCCTTCACGATCTGGCCGTCGGGCATGGTGACCCGGGTGCCGGCGGTGACGTACAGACCGGCCTCGACGACGCACTCGTCGCCGAGGGCGATGCCGACGCCCGCCTCGGCGCCGATCAGGCAGCGCTCTCCGATCGAGATGACGACGTTGCCGCCACCGGAGAGGGTGCCCATGGTGGAGGCGCCACCGCCGATGTCAGAGCCGTTGCCGACGACGACGCCGGCGGAGATGCGCCCCTCGACCATGGAGGTGCCGAGGGTACCGGCGTTGAAGTTGACGAAGCCCTCGTGCATGACCGTGGTGCCGGCGGCGAGGTGGGCGCCCAGGCGGACGCGATCGGCGTCGGCGATGCGGACCCCGGCGGGCACGACGTAGTCGGTCATCCGCGGGAACTTGTCGATCGACGTGACCTGGAGGTGCAGCCCCTCGGCACGGGCGTTGAGCCGGACCTTCTCGATGTCGTCGACGGCGACCGGGCCGAGCGAGGTCCAGGCGACGTTGGCGAGCAGCCCGAAGACGCCGTCCAGGCTCTGGCCGTGCGGCTTGACCAGACGGTGACTGAGCAGGTGCAGGCGCAGGTAGGCGTCGTGGGCGTCGAGCGGCTTCTCGTCGAGCGAGGCGATGACCGTACGGACGGCGACCACCTCGACGCCCCTGCGGGCGTCCACGCCGAGGGCCTTGGCGGCGCCCTCACCGAGGGCGTTCGCGGCCTCGTCGGGGGTGAGTCGCTGGGTACCGGCGGGGCCGGGGGCGTCGGTCAGCTCGGGGGCGGGGAACCAGGTGTCGAGAACGGTGCCGTCGCCGGCGATGGTGGCGAGGCCGGCTGCGACGGCGCCGGTGGTGCGAGGAGCAGTGGTCATGACGGAAAACCTAACGGTCGGGCCCCCGCCCGGGCCAACCGGTCTCAGGTGTCGGTCGGGCGCGTGGGCGGTTCTGACGAAGTCCCGGACGGCCGTTTGGGGCCTTCCTTCAGGACGACGGGGCCGGAGGGGCGGGCTCCTCGCCCGACAGCCGGGCCAGGATCCCGCGCGCGTACTCCTCGTCGTAGTCGTCGCCGGCGAGGAGGACCTGGAGGCAGATGCCGTCCATGAGCGCGGCCAGGGCGCGGGCGGTGACGGGGTCGGTGCGGTGGGCCAGGGCCGCGGCGACGGACTCGGTCCACTCCGCGGCGACCGGACGCAGGGCGGGGCGGCGGAGGGCTGCGAGGTAGAGCTCGTACTCCAGCTCCACGCGGGCGCGTTCGCCGCCCAGCCACTCGCCCAGGAGTCGGGCGAGCGCGGCGGCGAGGCCGGTGTCCGGGTCGGTGAGGGCGGCGTCGCCGTGGAGCAGCCGCCCGAAGCCCTCGTTGGCCTTGCGGAGCGCCGCGACGAGGAGTTCGTCGAGGGAGGCGAAGTGGTAGGTGGTGGAGCCGAGCGGAACATCGGCTTCGGCGGCCACCGTGCGATGGCTCAGGCCGTCGATCCCGGCGCGTCCGACCACGGCGAGCGCGGCGTCGACGATCCGCTCGCGGCGCTCGGGGTCGTACCGCCGGGCCCGTGCCATCAGTGTGCTCCACCGAGGTTGAGGACGGCGACCCCGGCGATGATGAGGACGATCCCGGCGATCTTGGCGGGGTTGAGGCTCTCGCCGAGGAAGAGGAAGCCGATCGCGGCGACGGCAGCGGTGCCGACTCCGGACCAGATGGCGTAGGCCGTGCCGACCTGGAGGGTCTTGAGGGCTTGGGCCAGGAGGGCGAAGGCGATGAGGTAGCCGGCGCCGGTGACGAGCGAGGGCCAGAATCTGGTGAAGCCCTCGCTGTACTTCATCGAGGTGGTGGCGAGTATCTCCGCCACGATGGCGCCCGCCAGCAGTCCGTAACCCATGCGTACGAGCGTACACAATCTTGCGTACGGGCGTACACAGAACGGCTCGATACGGTGTCCCGCATGACGTACTTCCCAGGTCCGCCCCATGGTTACGGCTATCCGCCGCCCCCGCCCCCGAAGCCCGGCGTCATACCCTTGGCGCCGCTGGGCTTCGGCGACATCCTGACCGCCGCCTTCACCACGTACGGCCGGTACTGGAAGCCGCTGCTCGGCGTCGCCGTCACCGCCTACGCCTCCGCCCTCGTGCTCATCGGCTTGGCGGCGTTGGCCGCCTGGGGCGTGGTCGGCGCCGACGTCCAGTGGCTCTTCGACCTGCCCGAGGACCAGGACCCGGTCTTCGCCGACTTCCAGCCCCTCATCGTGGCCTTCGCCTGCCTCTGGCTCTTCGCCACGGCCAGCTACGTGATCTGCACCGGGCTGGTCCACGCGGCCGTCCCGGCCGTGCTCCAGGAGGCGGTGCTCGGCCGCCCGATCACCTTCGCCACCGCCTGGCGGCGCGCCTGGTCCCGGCTCGGTGCGGTGGTCGGCGCGGTGGTCCTGACGATGCTGGCCGCGATCATCGCGATGTTGTTGTTCCTCATCGGCTTCTCCGCCCTGATGACGGGCGTGCTCGTCGGGGTCGCGGCCTCCGTCGGCGACCACGCCGACAGCGGCGTCGGCATCGCGATCACCGGCCTGCTGTTCTTCCTCATGGCCGTCGCGATGGTTCCGCTGGCCCTGTGGATCATGATCAAGTTCAGTCTCGCCCCGGCGGTCGCCGTCATCGAGGGCCGGGGAGCGGTGGCCTCCCTGCGCCGCTCCGCCGTCCTCGTCAAGGGATCCTGGTGGCGGATCTTCGGCTGCACCATCGCCACCGGCCTGATGGTGGGCATCGTCAGCGGCATGCTCCAGCAGGTGATCGCCCAGCTGGGCGTCTTCCCCATGTCCACGGTGAACTTCGGGCAGCACCCGACACCGGGCGAGGTCTTCGGCCTCATCGGCGGCCTCCTGGCGGTCCTGGTGGTCGCCCAGCTCCTCGTCCAGGCCTTCGCGGCCCCCTTCCAGCCCCTCGTCTCCGGCCTCCTCTACGTCGACCAGCGCATCCGCAAGGAGAACCTGGCCCCGACCCTGGCAGCGGCCGCGCAGGCTCCCTGAACCACGGGCGGTCACACGAGAAGGGCCGCTCCCCGATGGGGTGCGGCCCTTCTTCGCGTACGGCGTCGGTCAGACGTTGAAGCCGAGCGCGCGGAGCTGCTCGCGACCGTCGTCCGTGATCTTGTCCGGACCCCACGGCGGCATCCAGACCCAGTTGATCTTCAGCTCATTGACGATGCCGTCCGTCGCGGACTTCGCCTGGTCCTCGATCACGTCGGTCAGCGGACAGGCCGCCGACGTCAGGGTCATGTCCAGCGTCGCGACGTTGGAGTCGTCGATGTGGATGCCGTAGATCAGGCCCAGGTTGACCACGTCGATGCCCAGCTCGGGGTCGACGACGTCGTACAGCGCCTCGCGGACCTCTTCCTCGGAGGCCGGCTTCATCGTGGCCTCGGCGTTCTCGGTCATGCCGACTTCCTCTCCGCGTCGCCCAGCACCTGGGCCGTCGCGTCCTTCCACGCCATCCAGCTGAGCAGCGCGCACTTCACACGGGCCGGGTACTTGGAGACCCCGGCGAACGCGACCGCGTCCTCCAGGACCTCCTCCATCGCGTCGTCGGGCTCGATCTGGCCCTTCGACTGCATCAGCTCCAGGAAGGTGCCCTGGATCTTCTGCGCCTCGGCCAGCTCCTTGCCGACGAGCAACTCGTTGAGCACGGAGGCCGAGGCCTGGCTGATGGAGCAGCCCTGGCCCTCGTACGACACGTCCGCGATGCGGGTGCCGTCGTACTTCACGCGGAGCGTGATCTCGTCCCCGCAGGTCGGGTTGACGTGGTGCACCTCGGCGTCGCCGTCCCGAAGACCGCGCCCGTGCGGGTGCTTGTAGTGGTCCAGGATGACGTCCTGGTACATCGAATCCAGCTTCACGAGCGGTCCCCTAGCCGAAGAAGTTCCGGACGTGCTCCAGCCCCTCGACCAAGGCGTCGACCTCGGCCGGAGTGGAATACAGATAGAACGACGCTCGCGTGGTCGCAGGAATTCCGTACCGCAGGCAGACCGGCCGCGCGCAGTGGTGGCCGACCCGGACCGCGATGCCCTGCTCGTCGAGGACCTGGCCCACGTCGTGCGGGTGGATGTCGCCCAGCGTGAAGGAGATCGCCGCGCCCCGGTCCTCGGCCGTGGTGGGGCCGATGATCCGCAGGTCGGGCACCTCCTGGAGGCGCCGGACGGCGTACTCGGTGATCGCGTGCTCGTGGCGCGCGATGTTCTCCATGCCGATCGCCGAGAGGTAGTCCACGGCCGCACCGAGGCCGACGGCCTGGGCGATCGGGGGCGTGCCCGCCTCGAACTTGTGCGGCGCCGGCGCGTAGGTCGAGGAGTGCATCGAGACCGTCTCGATCATCTCGCCGCCGCCGAGGAAGGGCGGGAGGTCCTCCAGGAGCTCCTGCCGTCCCCACAGCACGCCGATGCCGGTCGGGCCGCACATCTTGTGGCCGGTGAAGGCCACGAAGTCGGCCTGGAGCGCCTGCACGTCCAGGACCATGTGCGGCGCCGCCTGGGAGGCGTCGATGCAGACGAGAGCACCGACCTCCTGGGCGCGGCGGATGATCGTCTCCACCGGGTTGACCGTACCGAGCAGGTTCGAGACCAGCGTGAACGAGACGATCTTGGTCTTCTCGGTGATGACCTCCTCGATGTTCGAGAGGTCGAGGCGACCGTCGTCGGTGAGGCCGAACCACTTCAGCTTCGCGCCCGTGCGCTGCGCGAGCAGCTGCCACGGAACGATGTTGGAGTGGTGCTCCATCTCCGTGATGGCGATCTCGGTCTCGTGGTCCACGCGGTAGGGCTCGTCGGCCCAGCCCAGCATGTTGGCCACGAGGTTGAGCGACTCGGAGGCGTTCTTGGTGAAGATCACCTCGTCGCGGCTCGGCGCGTTGATGAAGGCCGCGACCTTGTCACGGGCTCCTTCGTACAGCGCCGTCGCCTCCTCGGCGACCGTGTAGACGCCGCGGTGGACGTTGGCGTTGTGCCGCTCGTAGTACTCGTTGAGGGCGTCCAGTACCTGCCTCGGCTTCTGCGAGGTCGCCGCGGAGTCGAGGTACACGATCTTCTTGCCGTCGTGGACCACGCGGTCCAGGAGCGGGAAGTCCTTGCGGATCGCCTCGGAGTCGAGGAGGCCGGTCAGCCCCTGATGGGCGGAAGTCACGCGGATGCGCCACCCTTCACGTACTTGTCGTAGCCCTCGTTCTCCAGCTGGTCGGCGAGCTCGGCACCGCCGGACTCGACGATGCGGCCGTTCGCGAAGACGTGCACGAAGTCGGGCTTGATGTAGCGGAGGATCCGCGTGTAGTGCGTGATCAGCAGGGTGCCGACCTCGCCGGTCTCTCGCACGCGGTTGACGCCCTCGGAGACGATGCGGAGCGCGTCGACGTCCAGGCCGGAGTCGGTCTCGTCGAGGATCGCGATCTTCGGCTTGAGCAGTTCGAGCTGGAGGATCTCGTGGCGCTTCTTCTCGCCGCCGGAGAAGCCCTCGTTGACGTTGCGCTCGGCGAAGGCCGGGTCCATCTGGAGCTGCTCCATCGCGGACTTGACCTCCTTCACCCAGGTGCGCAGCTTGGGCGCCTCGCCGCGGACGGCGGTGGCGGAGGTGCGCAGGAAGTTGGAGACCGAAACGCCGGGAACCTCGACCGGGTACTGCATGGCGAGGAAGACGCCGGCGCGGGCGCGCTCGTCGACCGACATCTCCAGGACGTCCTCACCGTCGAGGGTGACGGTGCCGCCGGTGACCGTGTACTTCGGGTGGCCGGCGAGGGAGTACGCCAGGGTCGACTTGCCGGAGCCGTTGGGGCCCATGACGGCGTGGGTCTCGCCCTGCTTGATGGTCAGGTCGACGCCCTTGAGGATCTCGCGGGGGCCGTTCTCCGCCTCGACGGAGACGTGCAGGTCGTGGATTTCGAGCGTTGCCATGGGTGACTCAGGACTCCTGGGTGACGGAGACGAGCACATCGTCCCCTTCGATCTTTACGGGGTATACGGGGACGGGGCGCGTCGCGGGAAGGCCGGAGGGCTTGCCGGTGCGCAGGTCGAAGCTGGAGCCGTGCAGCCAGCACTCGATCGCGCAGTCCTCGACCTCGCCCTCCGACAGGGAGACGTTCGCGTGCGAGCAGATGTCGTTGATCGCGTACACCTCGCCCTCGGTGTGCACGACCGACACCGGCGTTCCGTCGACCTCGACCCGCTTGGGGGTGTCGGCCTCCAGCTCGCTCAGCGCGCAGACTCGGACGAAGGCCATCAGACGGAGGCCTCCAGCTCGACCTCGATCTTGGCGAGGAGCCGCTCCTGGACGTCGGGCAGGCCGATCTGCTGGACGAGCTCCGCGAAGAAGCCGCGGACGACGAGGCGGCGGGCCTCGGCCTCCGGGATGCCGCGGGACATCAGGTAGAAGAGCTGCTCGTCGTCGAAGCGACCGGTGGCCGAGGCGTGACCGGCGCCGGCGATCTCGCCGGTCTCGATCTCCAGGTTCGGCACGGAGTCGACCCGGGCCCCGTCCGTGAGGACCAGGTTCCGGTTGAGCTCGTACGTGTCGGTGCCCTCGGCGGCGGCCTGGATGAGCACGTCGCCGATCCAGACGGCGTGCGCGTCCTGGCCCTGCAGCGCGCCCTTGTAGGCCACGTTGGACTTGCAGTGCGGGGTGTTGTGGTCGACCAGGAGGCGGTGCTCCTGGTGCTGCCCGGCATCCGTGAAGTACAGGCCGAAGAGCTCGGCCTCGCCACCGGGGGCCGCGTACGAGACCCGCGGGTGGATGCGGACGACGTCTCCGCCGAAGGTGACGACGACCGACTTGAAGGAGGCGTCGCGGCCGACCAGGGCGTTGTGCTGGGCGACGTGGACGGCCTTCTCGTCCCAGTCCTGGACGGAGACGACGGTCAGCTTGGCGCCGTCGCCGAGGACGTAGTCCACGTTGGCGGCGAGCACCGCGTCACCGGTGTGGTCGATGACCACGACGGCCTCGGCGAAGGCGCCGAGCTCGATGACCTGGTGGCCGAAGGCGACCCCGCCGGCACCGTGCACCGAGATGCGGATCGGCTCGGTGAGGACGGCCTCCTTGGCGACGGTGACGACCGAGGCCTTCTCGAAGGAGGAGTACGCCTGGGCGGCGACGCGGTCGACGGGCGTGCCGGCCTTGCCGAGGCGCTGGTCCTCGCGGCCGACGGTCTCCACGGTGACGCCCTCGGGGGCCTCGACCTCGACCTTGACGCCCTCTCCGGAGGCGACGGCGGTGCCGTCGTGGAGGCCGCGCAGGCGCGCCAACGGGGTGAACCGCCACTCCTCCTCGCGGCCGTGCGGCACCGGGAAGTCCGCGACGTCGAAGGACGGCGGTGCGCTCATGCGCGTGGCGACGGTGGACTCGGCGGCCACCGCGATCGAACCCGCGGTGGTGGAGCCCGCGGGGATGTTCTGAGCCTCAGCCATGGCTGTCGTCTTGCTCTCTTCCTGCGTACGTAAAGAAAATCGGTCGCTGCTCGGGCGGCGGTGCGGTGGCGGCTAGCCGACCGCGCCTTCCATCTGCAGCTCGATCAGCCGGTTGAGCTCCAGGGCGTACTCCATCGGGAGCTCCTTGGCGATGGGCTCGACGAAGCCGCGGACGATCATCGCCATGGCCTCGAACTCGGTGAGGCCGCGGCTCATCAGGTAGAAGAGCTGGTCTTCGGAGACCTTGGAGACGGTGGCCTCGTGGCCCATGGAGACGTCGTCCTCGCGCACGTCCACGTAGGGGTACGTGTCGGAGCGGGAGATCGTGTCGACGAGCAGCGCGTCGCAGAGCACGTTGGACTTGGCGCCCGGGGCGCCCTCGCCGATCTCGATGAGACCGCGGTAGGAGGTGCGGCCGCCGCCTCGCGCCACCGACTTGGAGACGATGTTGGAGGAGGTGTTCGGGGCCATGTGGACCATCTTGGCGCCGGCGTCCTGGTGCTGGCCCTCGCCCGCGAAGGCGATGGACAGGGTCTCGCCCTTGGCGTGCTCGCCCATGAGGTAGACGGCCGGGTACTTCATGGTGACCTTGGAGCCGATGTTTCCGTCGACCCACTCCATGGTGGCGCCCTCGTAGGCGACAGCGCGCTTGGTCACCAGGTTGTAGACGTTGTTCGACCAGTTCTGGATGGTCGTGTAGCGGCAGCGTCCGCCCTTCTTGACCACGATCTCGACGACCGCGGAGTGCAGCGAGTCCGAGGAGTAGATCGGGGCGGTGCAACCCTCGACGTAGTGGACGTAGGCGTCCTCGTCGACGATGATCAGCGTCCGCTCGAACTGGCCCATGTTCTCCGTGTTGATGCGGAAGTAGGCCTGGAGCGGGATCTCGACGTGCACGCCCTTCGGCACGTAGATGAACGAGCCGCCGGACCAGACGGCCGTGTTCAGGGAGGCGAACTTGTTGTCGCCGACCGGGATGACGGTGCCGAAGTACTCCTTGAAGAGCTCCTCGTGCTCCTTCAGCGCGGTGTCGGTGTCGACGAAGACGACGCCCTGCTCCTCCAGGTCCTCGCGGATCTGGTGGTAGACGACCTCGGACTCGTACTGGGCGGCGACGCCGGCCACGAGGCGCTGCTTCTCCGCCTCCGGGATGCCGAGCTTGTCGTACGTGTTCTTGATGTCCTCCGGCAGGTCCTCCCAGGACTCGGCCTGCTTCTCGGTGGACCGCACGAAGTACTTGATGTTGTCGAAGTCGATGCCGGAGAGGTCGGAGCCCCAGGTCGGCATGGGCTTCTTGTCGAAGAGGCGCAGACCCTTGAGACGCAGCTTCAGCATCCACTCGGGCTCGTTCTTCTTGGCGGAGATGTCGCGGACGACGTCCTCGTTCAGACCGCGCTTGGCCGTGGCGCCGGCCGCGTCGGAGTCGGCCCAGCCGTACTCGTACCGACCCAGGCCCTCGAGCTCGGGGTGGCTGATCTCGGTGGTCATGCGGGGTTCCTCCCGGCCGTGCTTGCGGATGCTGGTTCAGTGGTCTGCGGGGTGCCGTGCGGGATGAACGTGGTGCAGACGCCGTCACCATGCGCGATGGTGGCCAGACGCTGGACGTGTGTTCCCAAGAGGCGGGAGAAGAATTCCGTCTCCGCCTCGCACAGCTGGGGGTACTGCTCGGCGACGTGGGCGACCGGGCAGTGGTGCTGGCATAGCTGCTCGCCGACCGGCGCGTTCCGCGCAGTGGCAGCGTACCCGTCCGCGCTGAGGGCCTTGGCCAGTGCCGCGGTCCGGCGGGCGGGTTCGGCCGACTCGACGGCCTCGCGGTACGCACCGGCCTGGGCCTCGATCCGGTCGCGGGCGAAGGCGGCGACGGCCGCTTCCCCTCCGGCATTGCGCTCGATCCAGCGCAGCGCCTCGACGGCGAGGGAGTCGTACGACTGGTCGAAGGCGTCCCGACCGCAGTCGGTGAGCGCGAAGACCTTGGCGGGGCGGCCGCGGGCCCTGGTGCCGTAGACGCGCTTCTCGCGGGCTTCGACGACGTTCTCGGCGACCAGCGAGTCGAGGTGGCGGCGTACGGCGGCCTGGGTGAGGCCGAGCCGTTCGGCCAGGTCGGCGACGGTCGACGGACCGTGGTCCAGGATCGACCGCGCGACCCGGTTGCGCGTGGAGCGCTCTCGGGTCGCGAGTTCCTCCGCCGGAGCCGCGCCAACGTTTTTCACAACGCCATTGTTGCGTAATTAATCGAGGAGTGACAAGCGGCGTCGGAGTCGACGGCGGTGCCATGCGTCACTCAGGTAAGCCTTACCTGACCTGCGGAAACGATCATTGATGGGATGAATGCGACGCCCCGCGCGCCACGGACCCGCGCCGGCTCTCTAGACTTCCCGACATGTCACACGAGTCCGTCGTCCGGGTCCGCGGCCTGGTCAAGCGGTACGGAAGCAAGACCGCCGTCGACGGCCTCGACCTCGACGTGCGGGCCGGCACCGTCACTGCCGTCCTCGGCCCCAACGGGGCCGGCAAGAGCACCACCATCGAAACCTGCGAGGGCTACCGGAGACCGGACGCCGGCACCGTTCGCGTGCTCGGCCTCGACCCCGTCGCCGACGCCGCCGCCCTGCGCCCCAGGATCGGCGTCATGCTCCAGTCCGGCGGCGTCTACTCCGGTGCCCGCGCCGACGAGATGCTCCGCCACATGGCGAAGCTGCACGCGCACCCCCTCGACGTCGACGCCCTCGCCGAACGGCTCGGCCTCGGCTCCTGCGGTCGCACCGCCTACCGACGGCTCTCCGGCGGCCAGCAGCAGCGCCTCGCGCTCGCCATGGCCGTCGTCGGCCGTCCCGAACTGGTCTTCCTCGACGAACCCACCGCCGGCCTGGACCCGCAGGCCCGTCACGCCACCTGGGACCTCGTCCGCGAGCTGCGCTCCGACGGCGTGACCGTCGTCCTCACCACGCACTTCATGCAGGAGGCCGAGGAGCTCGCCGACGACGTCGCCATCGTCGACGCCGGCCGGGTCGTCGCCCAGGGCAGCCCCGAAGAGCTGTGCCGCGGCGGCGCCGAGAACACCCTGCGCTTCACCGGACGCCCCCACCTCGACCTGGGCTCCCTGCTCAAGGCACTGCCGGACGGGTCGGCCGCCGCGGAGACGCTCCCCGGCACGTACCGGATCACCGGCACCGTCGACCCCCAGCTGCTCGCCACCGTCACCACCTGGTGCGCCCAGCACGGCGTCATGCCGGACGGCATCTCCGTGGAGCGCCACACCCTCGAAGACGTCTTCCTCGAACTGACGGGCAAGGAACTGCGGTCGTGAGCACTGGCACCCACTCCCCGCGGCCGGGGGCAGCCCCCGTCGGCCGGATGATCGCCGCGCAGACCGCCCTGGAGACCAGGATGCTGCTGCGCAACGGCGAACAGCTACTCCTCACGGTGATCATCCCCTCGCTCCTCCTGGTGTTGTTCTCCACCGTCGACATCGTCGACACCGGCGCCGACGAGGCGGTCGACTTCCTCGCCCCCGGCGTCCTCGCCCTGGCCGTGCTGTCCACGGCCTTCACCGGCCAGGCCATCGCGACCGGCTTCGAGCGGCGCTACGGGGTGCTCAAGCGGCTCGGCGCCTCGCCGCTCCCCCGGTGGGCGCTGATGACGGCCAAGACGCTCTCCGTCCTGGTGACCGAGGTCCTCCAGATCGTCCTCCTGACGGCGATCGCCCTGGCGCTCGGCTGGTCCCCGCGGGGCAACCCGCTGTCCGTGCTGCTCCTCCTGGTCCTCGGCACGGCCGCCTTCTCCGGACTCGGACTGCTGATGGCCGGCACCCTGAAGGCCGAGGCCACCCTGGCCGCCGCCAACCTGGTCTTCCTCCTGCTCCTGGTCGGCGGCGGGGTCATCGTCCCGCTGGAGAGGTTCGGGGCCGCAGGCGACCTGCTCGCCCTGCTGCCGATCTCCGCCCTCTCGGACGGACTCCGGGACGTCCTGCAGAACGGGGCGACGATGCCGTGGGGCGACGCCCTCGTCCTGGCGGTGTGGGCGCTGCTGGGCCTCGGGGCGGCGGCCAGGTTCTTCCGCTGGGAGTAACCGTAAGGTTCCGTTCCGCCATATACGCCCCCCTCGTGAAAGCGCGCACAAGCGCCACCTACGATAGGGGCCGTGCTGACCCCCCTCGCCTCCCTCGCCCAGCGCTGGACCCCGTCCCCCCGGACGCTCCGGCGCGCCGCGCTCTCCGCAGTCGTGATGAGCGTGCTCATCATCGTCACGGGCGGCGCGGTCCGGCTGACCGGTTCCGGTCTCGGCTGCGACACCTGGCCGAAGTGCACGGACGACAGCCTCATCGTGACGCCCGAGCAGGGCTACCGCGGCGCGATCGAGTTCGGCAACCGGATGCTGACGTACGTGCTGTCGGCAGCGGTGGGCTGGGCGATCGTCGCCGCCCGTTGCACCAAGCCCTGGCGACGCGGGCTGACCCGGCTCGCCTGGGCCCAGTTCTGGATCGTCATGAGCAATGCCGTCATCGGCGGCATCACGGTGTGGATGGGCCTCAACCCCTGGACGGTGGCCGGTCACTTCCTGGCCGCGAACTCCCTGCTCACGGTCGCCGTCATCACCTGGCACCGCACCGGCGAGGGTGACACGGCCCCCCGGCCGAGGGCCCCGCGCCCGGTCCGGAAGCTGTCCTGGGCGATCACGATCGTCTCCGCCCTGCTGATCGTGCTCGGCACGACGGTCACCGGCGCCGGCAAGCACGCCGGGGACAGCAGTGACGTCCCGCGCATGCCGTGGGACTGGACGAACGCCGCCCACGTCCACGCGATCGCCGCATGGATCGTCTGTGCCCTCGCGCTCGCCATGTGGCTGGTCCTGCGGGTGGTGGACGCCCCGGACGACACCCGGGACCGCGCCCGCGACCTCCTGATCGTGCTGCTCCTCCAGGGCGGGATCGGTTACGTCCAGTACTTCACCGGAGTGCCCGAGCTGCTGGTCTCGGCCCACATGCTCGGCTCCTCGCTGATGTGGATCGCGGTCCTGCGGCTCGCCCTGAGCCTGCGCGAACGCCCGCTCGCCACGCCGGGGATCCCGGCCCAGGCGGACCCGGAGCTGGCCGCCAGGACCTGACCCCGATCCCGGCGGGTCTATCGGCTCCCCGCGAGCCGGTAGACCCGCTTGGCGTTCTCCGCGGCGATCATCGCCGCGACCCGCTGGGCGTCCGTGCGGGACCAGGAACCGTCCGCGGTCCACTCGCCCAGCACTCGGCCGAGGGCCAGGCGGAGGGTGCTCGCCGCCACCACGTGCAGCTCGGGAAGCCCCCGTGCGCCGCTGGAGAACAGCAGCTTGCCGAAGGGCGCCCGCTCCAGCACCTCAGCCAGGACCGCGGTCGCCCTGGCCCCGGTGTGGGCGAGGACGGGACCGAGGTCGGCGTACACGTGGGGGTGGCGTCCGGTGAGGTGGGCCGCCGCCCGGTGCCGCGGATAGGCGTGCAGCAGGACGAGGGCGGCGCCGAGCCCCGTGGTGGCGGCGGCGAAGCCGGCGAGGGCGGCCGGATCCTGGTCCCCGGCGTGCAACTGGAGGGGGCGCCCGGCGGTGACCGCGATCCACAGCAGGTGGCGCAGCAGGACGGGGTCGGTCAGCCGGCCGCCGGCCGGACGGCCGGCCAACCAGCGACCCGCGGCACCGCGCACCTCTCCGGGGCCGGGCGGTGCGGGCGCGCTCGCGAGGCCGCGGGGCACCGCCGCCGCGAAGGCCACGGCGAGGTCGGCGGCGCCGTGGACGGCCTCGGCGAGGTTGGCGAGGAAGGCCTCGACGGTCCCCGAGGTGTCGGCCACCTGTTCGGCGAGGGGTTCGAGCCGGACGATCTCGTGCGCCTCTGCGGCACCCGCGGCCCCCAACTCGGCGGGTGGCGTGAGGTCCCCGGGGAGCCCGGTGTCGACCAGATAGGTGGAGATGCCGGAGGCGCGCAGCAGACGGCGGCCCACTTCGGCGGCCCCGAGTTCCCGCCGGCGGGCCAGGTAGCGGGCGGGCGGGCAGTGGGGCTCCAGCCCGAGGAGCGGCGGGCACCAACGGCGCACGGCGAAGCCGGTCTGGGTGTCGAAGAAGGTGGTGCCCGCGGCCGGCAGCAGGGCCGCTCCGCCCAGCTGGGCACCGAGGTGGGCCTCGAACGTTCCGAGGCCGAGCTCCGTGCGGAGCACCCCGTGGCAGTGCTGGTCCACCAGACTCGGCGTGTCGATCATCTCGGGGGGCTCTCCCTGCCTGGACGCGTCTCCACACGTCCTAACGGGTGAGCCCCGCCCGAGGTTGTTGCCTCAGCGGTTGGAGGGGCCGCCGATCTGGATGCCGGCCATCCGGGTCCACTCGTACGGGCCGGTCTCCACCTTGGCGGCGAAGTCGCCGTCGAACTCCTCATGGAGGGTCAGCCCCGCCTTCTCGGCGGCCTGCTGGGCGACGGCGTAGGTCGGTGCGACGAGGTCGCCCCAGCCGCCGTCGGTGCCGACCAGGACGATCCGGGTGCCCGCCTGGCCGATGTGCGCGAGGTGCCCCTCAGAGCCGCCGTGCTCCTTGGAGAAGGCCCGGATCTCCTTGGCCAGCTTGGCCGCCCTGCGCTCTTCGTGCTTCGTGTCTGCCATGACACGGATGCTACCGAGGGGTAGATCCACTGGCGACGGCCGGGCCGTGTGGGCTGTCCCACGTGACCCGGCCGTCGGCCTCCACGCATCAGATGAGCGCGCGTGCCGCCCTAGCGGAGGAAGGGGTCCACCGCGACGGCGACGAAGAGCAGCGACACGTAGGTGATGGACCAGTGGAAGAGGCGCATCTCCTTGAGCTTGGCGCCCGTCACCTCCGCCTTGGCCCGGTTCAGGAGGGCGTGCGCCTCCCAGAGCCACCAGCCGCCGGTGAGCAGCGCCACCGCCGTGTAGAACCAGCCCGTGTAACCGAGCGGGGTCAGCAGCAGGGAGACGGCGACCATGACCCAGCTGTAGACCACGATCTGCTTGGCGACGACCTTGTTGGAGGCCAGCACCGGAAGCATGGGGACGCCCGCGCGGGCGTAGTCGTCCTTCACCTTCATGGACAGCGGCCAGTAGTGCGGCGGCGTCCAGAAGAAGATGACCATGAAGAGGATGACGGCGGCCCAGGACATCGAATTGGTGACGGCCGACCAGCCGATGAGCACCGGGAGGCAGCCGGCGATGCCGCCCCAGACGATGTTCTGCGCGGTGCGCCGCTTCAGGATCATCGTGTAGACGACGACGTAGAAGAGGAGTGCGCCGAGGGAGAGCCAGGCGGAGAGCCAGTTGACGAGGAGGCCGAACCAGAGCGTGGAGACCACGGCGAGGGTGAGGCCGAAGACCAGGCCCTCCCGCGGCGACACCACGCCGGTGACCAGGGGGCGCTGGGACGTGCGCTCCATCAGGGCGTCGATGTCCCGGTCGATGTACATGTTCAGCGCGTTGGCACCGCCCGCCGACAGGTAGCCGCCGAAACAGGTGGCGAGCACCAGCCAGAGGTTGGGCACGCCCTGCTCGGCGAGGAACATCACCGGAACGGTCGTGATGAGCAGCAGCTCGATGATCCGCGGCTTGGTCAGCGCCACGAATGCCTTGACGCGGGCCCCGAACGGCCGATGGCCCCCCGGGCTGGGAGTCAAGACGACCCCTGCGGGTCGGGACTCGACGGCCGTCACGCACACCCCTGACAGAGAAATTCCCAGCAAGCTCCCCGAGTGAAGACGGGGTAAAGCTTGCGCGTACCACGCCACTGTAGACGTTGCCCAGACGCCGATCTTCGCGGGGGTGGGGTCGTGTTGGAGGGGTACGTCCCAAGGGGTGGACGCGGTTCGGGGCCGCTCCGGGCGGTGCTCGGGAGGCGAACGGCCGGATCCACCGGCACTCTTGCTGTGTCCCGTCATTTCTCCGCTCATTTGAGGGGCCAGGACACGAAAAGAGGGGCGTACGGCGGGGGTAGGCTCGACAACGCCGGTACACCCTCAGTCACCGGCTTCAGACATGTGGAGAGGAGCCCTGACCCAGGGTGAGCACTAAGCCGACCACCACAGACCTCGAGTGGACCGAATTGGACCAGCGGGCCGTTGACACCGCCCGCATCCTGGCCGCGGACGCCGTACAGAAGGTCGGCAACGGCCATCCCGGTACGGCGATGAGCCTTGCACCGGCCGCGTACACCCTCTTCCAGAAGGTGATGCGACACGACCCCGCCGACCCCGAGTGGGTCGGGCGGGACCGGTTCGTCCTCTCCGCCGGGCACTCGTCCCTGACCCTCTACACCCAGTTGTACCTGGGTGGTTTCGGTCTCGAACTGGACGACCTGAAGACCTTCCGCACCTGGGGCTCGAAGACCCCCGGCCACCCGGAGTACGGCCACACCGCCGGTGTCGAGACGACCACGGGCCCGCTGGGCCAGGGCGTCGCCAACGGCGTGGGCATGGCGATGGCGGCCCGCTTCGAGCGCGGCCTGTTCGACCCGGAGGCCGCTCCCGGCGCCTCTCCGTTCGACCACCGGATCTACGTGATCGCCGGTGACGGCTGCCTGCAGGAGGGCATCTCCGCGGAGGCCTCCTCGCTCGCCGGCCACCAGAAGCTCGGCAACCTGATCCTGCTGTGGGACGACAACCACATCTCGATCGAGGGCGACACCGAGACGGCCGTGTCCGAGGACACGATGAAGCGGTACGAGGCGTACGGCTGGCACGTCCAGCGCGTGGAGCCGAAGTCCAACGGCGACCTGGACCCGGCCGCGCTGTACGCGGCGATCCGCGCCGCCGAGGCCGAGACCGAGCGTCCGTCGTTCATCGCGATGCGTTCGATCATCGCCTGGCCCGCTCCGAACGCACAGAACACCGAGGCCGCACACGGCTCGGCGCTCGGCAACGAGGAGATCGCGGCCACCAAGCGCGTCCTGGGCTTCGACCCGGAGCAGACCTTCGAGGTCGGCGACGAGGTCATCGCGCACACCCGTGCGCTCGGTGACCGCGGGCGCGAGGCCCGTACCGCGTGGGAGAAGCAGCTCGCCGAGTGGCGCACGGCCAACCCGGAGCGCGCGGCGGAGTTCGACCGCATCCAGGCGAACGAGCTGCCGGCCGGTTGGGCCGAGAAGCTCCCGGTCTTCGAGCCCGGCAAGGGCGTCGCCACCCGGGCCGCCTCGGGGCAGGTCCTCAAGGCGCTGGGCGCGGTCATCCCGGAGCTGTGGGGCGGCTCGGCCGACCTCGCCGGCTCGAACAACACGACGATCGACAAGGACTCGTCGTTCCTGCCCGAGGGCAACCCGCTGCCGGAGGCCGACCCGTACGGCCGCACCATCCACTTCGGCATCCGCGAGCACTCCATGGCCGCGGAGATGAACGGCATCGCCCTGCACGGCAACACGCGCATCTACGGCGGCACCTTCCTGGTGTTCTCCGACTACATGCGCAACGCGGTGCGACTGTCCGCGCTGATGCACCTGCCCGTGACGTACGTCTGGACCCACGACTCGATCGGTCTGGGCGAGGACGGCCCGACGCACCAGCCGGTGGAGCACCTGGCCTCGCTGCGCGCGATCCCGGGCCTGAACGTGGTCCGGCCGGCCGACGCCAACGAGACGGCGCTCGCCTGGCGCGAGATCATGCAGCGCCACACGCGGGTGTTCGGCAAGGGAGCCCCGCACGGCCTCGCGCTCACCCGTCAGGGCGTGCCGACGTACGCGCCGAACGAGGACGCCGTCAAGGGCGGCTACGTGCTCTTCGACGCCGAGGGCGGCGACGCGCAGGTCGTGCTGATCGCGACCGGTTCCGAGGTGCACCTGGCCGTCGAGGCCCGCGAGCAGCTCCAGGCCGCCGGCGTCCCGACCCGTGTGGTCTCGATGCCGTCCGTGGAGTGGTTCGAGGAGCAGGACCAGGCGTACAAGGACTCGGTCCTGCCGCCGTCGGTCAAGGCCCGGGTCGCGGTCGAGGCCGGCATCGGCCTGACCTGGCACCGGTACGTCGGCGATGCCGGCCGCATCGTCTCGCTGGAGCACTTCGGCGCCTCGGCGGACGCGAAGGTCCTGTTCCGCGAGTTCGGCTTCACGCCGGAGGCGATCGTCGCCGCCGCGCGGGAATCGCTCGACGCCGCCGCGCGCTGACGCCCCTAGTTACGACTCTCTGGAGATGCAATTCTCATGACAGACGCTCTCAAGCGCCTCTCCGACGAAGGCGTCGCGATCTGGCTGGACGACCTCTCGCGCAAGCGGATCACGTCCGGCAACCTGGCCGAGCTGATCGACCAGAGCCACGTGGTCGGCGTGACCACGAACCCGTCGATCTTCCAGAAGGCCATCTCTTCGGGTGACGGCTACGAGCAGCAGCTCGTCGACCTCGCCACCCGCAAGGTGACCGTCGACGAGGCCATCCGCATGATCACGACGGCGGACGTCCGCGACGCCGCCGACATCCTGCGGCCGGTCTTCGACGCGACGGACGGCCAGGACGGCCGGGTCTCCATCGAGGTCGACCCCCGCCTCGCTCACGAGACGGCGGCCACCATCGCCGAAGCGAAGCAGCTCGCCTGGCTGGTGGACCGTCCCAACACCCTCATCAAGATCCCGGCCACCGAGGCGGGACTGCCGGCGATCACCGAGGTCATCGGCCTGGGCATCAGCGTCAACGTCACGCTGATCTTCTCGCTGGAGCGCTACCGCGCCGTCATGGACGCCTACCTGACCGGGCTGGAGAAGGCCCGCGAGCGCGGCCTCGACCTCTCCAAGATCCACTCGGTGGCCTCCTTCTTCGTCTCCCGCGTGGACACGGAGATCGACAAGCGCCTGGACGGCATCGGCACCGACGAGGCTGCGGCGCTCAAGGGCAAGGCCGCCCTGGCCAACGCCCGTCTGGCGTACGAGGCCTACGAGGAGGTCTTCTCGGACTCCTCGGAGCGTTGGGCCGCCCTGGACCGGGCCCAGGCCAACAAGCAGCGTCCGCTGTGGGCCTCGACCGGCGTCAAGGACCCGGCGTACAAGGACACCCTGTACGTCGTGGACCTGGTCGCCCCGGGCACGGTGAACACCATGCCCGAGGCCACCCTGGAGGCCACCGCCGACCACGGCGAGGTCACCGGTGACACCATCCGCGGCACCTACGACTCCTCCCGCGAGGTGCTGGAGGCCGTCGCGAAGCTGGGCATCAGCTACGACGACGTCGTGCAGCTCCTGGAGGACGAGGGCGTCGAGAAGTTCGAGGCGTCCTGGAACGACCTGCTCGGGTCCACCGAGGCGGAGCTCGCGCGCCGCGTACCTTCGGAGGCATAGGCACTGTGAGTGCAGTCCACGGAGCCAACCCGCTCCGTGACGCCGCAGACCGACGGCTCCCGCGCATCGCGGGGCCGTCGGGTCTGGTGATCTTCGGCGTCACGGGCGATTTGTCCCGTAAGAAGCTGATGCCCGCCGTCTACGACCTGGCCAATCGCGGCCTGTTGCCGCCGGGCTTCTCGCTCGTCGGCTTCGCCCGGCGCGAGTGGCAGGACGAGGACTTCGCCCAAGAGGTCCACGACGCCGTCAAGCAGCACGCCCGCACCCCGTTCCGGGAGGAGGTGTGGCAGCAGCTGATCCAAGGCATGCGCTTCGTCCAGGGCGACTTCGACGACGACAACGCCTTCGAGCAGCTCAAGTCCACCATCGAGGAGCTGGACAAGGCGCAGGGCACCGGGGGCAACTTCGCCTTCTACCTGTCCGTGCCGCCGAAGTTCTTCCCCTTGGTCGTCCAGCAGCTCAAGAAGCACGGGCTGGCCGACCAGGAGAACGGCTCGTGGCGTCGCGCCGTCATCGAGAAGCCCTTCGGCCACGACCTGGTCTCCGCCAAGGAGCTGAACGAGGTCGTCCACGAGGTGTTCCCGCCCGAGGCGGTCTTCCGGATCGACCACTACCTCGGCAAGGAGACCGTCCAGAACATCCTGGCGCTCCGCTTCGCCAACACGCTCTTCGAACCGATCTGGAACCGGTCGTACGTCGACCACGTGCAGATCACCATGGCCGAGGACATCGGCATCGGGGGCCGCGCGGGCTACTACGACGGCATCGGCGCCGCCCGTGACGTCATCCAGAACCACCTGCTGCAGCTGCTCGCGCTGACCGCGATGGAGGAGCCCGCCTCCTTCGACGCCGATGCGCTGGCCGCGGAGAAGACCAAGGTCCTCGGGGCCGTGAAGCTGCCCAAGGACCTGGGCGAGTCCACGGTCCGCGGCCAGTACGCGGCCGGGTGGCAGGGCGGCGAGAAGGCCGTCGGCTACCTCCAGGAAGACGGCATCGACCCCCAGTCGAAGACCGACACCTACGCGGCCATCAAGCTGGAGATCGACAACCGCCGCTGGGCGGGCGTCCCCTTCTACCTGCGGACCGGCAAGCGTCTGGGCCGCAGGGTCACCGAGATCGCGGTGGTCTTCCAGCGGGCCCCGCACTCCCCCTTCGACCACACCGCGACCGAGGAGCTCGGCCGCAACGCCATCGTGATCCGCGTCCAGCCGGACGAGGGCGTCACGGTGCGGTTCGGTTCGAAGGTGCCGGGCACGCAGATGGAGATCCGGGACGTGTCGATGGACTTCGCGTACGGCGAGTCCTTCACGGAGTCCAGCCCCGAGGCCTACGAGCGGCTCATCCTCGACGTCCTGCTCGGCGACTCCAACCTCTTCCCGCGGGTCGAGGAGGTCGAGCTGTCCTGGAAGATCCTCGACCCGATCGAGCAGTTCTGGGACGCGCACGGCAAGCCCGCGCAGTACGAGTCCGGGACCTGGGGTCCCGTCGAGGCGGACGAGATGCTCGCACGAGACGGCAGGAGCTGGCGCCGGCCATGAAGACCGACCTGACGGACACCACGTCCTCCAAGATCAACAAGGCGCTGGTGCTCGGGCGGCGGGCGATCGGCACCCCGGCCGTCGGCATGGTGCTCACCCTCGTCATCGTCACCGACGAGGAGAACGCCTACGACGCGCTGAAGGCGGCCAACGAGGCGTCCCGCGAGCACCCCTCGCGGACCCTCGTCGTCATCAAGCGGGTCTCGCGCTCCCCGCGGGACCGTTCCAAGGCACGACTCGACGCCGAGGTCCGTCTCGGCGCCGATGCCAGCACCGGCGAAACGGTGGTGCTGCGGTTGTACGGCGAGGTCGTCGACCACGCCCAGTCGGTGGTGCTCCCGCTGCTCCTCCCGGACGCCCCCGTGGTCGTCTGGTGGCCGGTGGACGCACCGACCGACCCGGCGAACGACCCGCTGGGTGCGCTCGCCCAGCGCCGCGTGACCGACACCTACGCCGCCGAGCAGCCCATCCAGGAACTGACCGCGCGCGCGGACGCCTACACCCCGGGCGACACGGACCTGTCCTGGACCCGGATCACCCCGTGGCGTTCGATGCTCGCCGCCGCGCTCGACCAGGTGGTGTGCGAGGTCACCTCGGCGGTGGTGGAGGGCGAGGAGTTCAATCCGAGCGTCGAACTGCTCGCGATGTGGCTGGCGGGCCGGCTGGAGGTACCGGTGCGGCGCTCGAAGTCGACGGGCCCCGGCCTCACCTCCGTGCGGCTGGAGACCAATGCCGGCCCGATCGTGCTGGACCGGCCGGACGGCTCCCTCGCGACGCTGTCCATCCAGGGGCAGCCGGACCGCGCCGTGGCGCTCAAGCGCCGCGAGACGGCCGAACTGATCGCAGAGGAACTGCGCCGGCTCGACCCGGACGACACCTATGCGACGGCGCTCAGGTTCGGTCTCGACCGACTGGCCGAGGAGGCGGCCACCACCGCCCCCGACCCCGCCGAAGAGGCGGCGGAGGCAGTGGAGGAGACGACCGCAGAACCGGCGCCCACCACCGCCAAGCGCACGAGGAAGGCCGCGGCCAAGAAGGTGGCGGCCACATGAGCACCCCCCAGCTGGTGGTCCACCGCGACAAGGAGCTGATGGCCGAGGCCGCCGCGGCCCGGCTGATCACGAAGATCGTGGACGCCCAGGCCTCCCGTGGCTCCGCCTCGGTGGTGCTGACCGGTGGCCGCAACGGCAACGGGCTGCTCGCGGCGCTGCGTTCGGCGCCCGCCCGGGACGCGATCGACTGGTCGCGGCTCGACCTGTGGTGGGGCGACGAGCGCTACCTCCCCGAGGGGGACCCGGAGCGCAACGTCACCCAGGCCCGCGAGGCACTGCTCGACGGCGTCCCGGTGGACCCCGCACGGGTGCACGCGATGCCGGCGTCGAACGGCCCGCACGGCAGCGACGTCGATGCCGCCGCAGCCGCGTACGCGGCGGAACTGCTGGCCGCGGCCGGACCCGGTGACCACGCGGGAGTGCCCACCTTCGACGTCCTGATGCTGGGCATCGGCCCGGACACCCACGTGGCCTCGCTCTTCCCGGAGCTGCCTGCGGTCCACGAGACCGAGCGGACGGTGGTGGGGGTGCACGGTGCACCGAAGCCGCCGCCGGTCCGGATCTCGTTGACCCTCCCCGCGATCCGGGCCGCGAAGGAGGTCTGGCTGCTCGCGGCCGGAGAGGACAAGGCGACGGCGGCGGCCGTCGCGCTGTCCGGCGCGGGTGAGCTGCAGGCCCCCGCGGCGGGCGCCTACGGCCGCTCCCGGACGCTGTGGCTGTTGGACGCGGCAGCCGCGTCCAAGCTGCCGCGGAGCATGTATCCGCCGGCCTCGGCCTGAGGCCACCTCACGGAGGCCCGGTCCCCTCTCCCCCCGACTTCGTCCGGGGGGACTCCTGGGACCGGGCCTCCGGTACGCCCACGGGCTCCAGGAACGGTGCGAGAAGATCGGGTACGGCTCCGGCCGCGAAGGTCAGGCCCTGGCCCACGCCCACGTCGATGACGTCGTACGCCCCCTCGCCCGCCGCCGTGGTGGCGGTGATCGTCAGCAGGCCGGCGCGGCGCTGGAAGTACGACTGCTTCACGGTCCAGCCGATGACCCCAGAACGCTGGAGGGCGGTCGTGGCCCGCCGGAGCGTTCCCGAACGGGTCACCAGGTAGGCGCCGCTGACGCCGTGTCCGAGGGCGCGGTAGGCATCGAGGGCGCCGAGCACCGCGAGCGGGGTGAGGACGACGGCGCAGCCGGCCGCCACGTACAGCAGGAACGGGGCGACGACCCGGCCGAGGAGCGCGAGGACCACGACCGGGGCGAGGACTCCGAGCAGGGCCCGGCGCAGCCGTCGGGTGCGGGCGGCCCGGGGATGGGCGGCGAGCGGCGCCTCGGTGGGCGGTTCCGGCTCGCGCAGTATCCGGCCGGCGACGCGGTCGGCAACGGCCCGCTCCACCGGTGGCACGAGGTTCTTGAGTTCGGCGTGCTTGTCGTCGGCGTTCTGGACGAGCCCGGTGGCGACGGCGTCGACCCGGGCGGCCCCGCACATGCGGATGCCGAGCGGCTCGACGAGCTCGACGCCGCGCAGCCTGCGCTCCTCCAGGGAGACCGAGCGGGTGGTGAGGAGGCCCCGGGAGATCCGGAGGGTGCCGCCGGGCTCGCGTTCCAGGCGGTAGTTCCACCAGGTCTCGACCCAGAGCGCGAGCGCCCCGACCGCGCCGACCGCGGTGGCCAGCAGGATCAGGTCGACGACGATCCAGGTCACGGAGACGTCCTGGAACCGGTCCCCCATCCAGTCGACGAGCTCGGCCTGGGCCCCGAACCACTCGCTGACCTGCAGGACGGCGCCGACCGCCGCACCGCCGAACGCGGGGGCGAGGAAGGAGACGGGCGCATAGCGGATCCAGCGCGGGTCGAGCGTGGCCAGGGCATCGTCCCGGTCGGGCTCCGTGGTGGCGGCGCGGGCGAGGAGCTCGTGTCGGAGGCGCTCTCCCTCGGCGCGGGTGACCAGGTCGAGTTCGAGGGTGGACTCCCCGCCGCCGGTGTGCTCTCCGGTGCCGATCCGAACCTTGACCAGGCCGAGGAGGCGCTGGAGGGGGTTGGCCGTGAGGTCCGCGCTGCGGATGCGGTCGCGGGCGAGCGAACGGCGCTGGACCACGAGGAGGCCGGTGCGGAGTTCGACCCGCTCGGGGCCGACGCGGTAGCGGGTGCGGCGGAGCCGGAGGGTCTCGGCGACGACGTCGGCCGCGAGGACCAGTAGGACCGCGCCGAAGACCCAGGCGAAGGCCTGCCACGGTGGCCGCGACCCGGCGAGTCCGAAGGCGACGGGGAGTCCTGCGCCGAGGAGGACGCCGGTGAAGAGGACCCCTCGGACGAGGACGGTGCGGGGGTCGAGGCGCGACCACTGCGGTTCCTCGTCCTGCTGCGCGCCCCGCCCTCCCCTCATGTGGCGTCCCCGGGGGTGGCCTGGGTGATCAGGGTCAGCCGTTCGGCGAGGGCGGCGGCCAGGTCGTGGTCGAGACCCGCGATCCTGACGGCGCCCTTGGAGGAGGCGGTGGTCACGGTGACGGTGGCCAGCCGGAAGAGCTGCTCCAGCGGTCCCCGTGAGGTGTCGACGGTCTGGATCCGCGACATGGGAGCGATCCGCCACTCCTGGAGGAGGGCCCCGGTGCGCACGTAGACGGCGTCGTCGGTGACCTCCCAGCGGTGCACCCGGAACCACCAGGCGGGGAAGAACGCGGCACCGGCGAGGCCCAGGACCGCCGTGGCCCCGGCCGCGAACAGCAGCCAGGAACCGACCGGCCCGAGGAACGCACGGAGGACGAGGAGGACCGCCACCGGCGCGGCGGCGGTCACCAGCAACCGGCTCCGCCACCAGGCGACGGCACGCTGGTCCACGGTGTTCCTGGGCGGCCTCAACCGCACCGCGTTCTCCCCCGTCACGCGGTTACCGTCCGCGCAGCGAGCGGTAGGTCGACACGAGTCCGGCGGTGGAGCTGTCGAGCTGCTCGGCGCCCTCGCCCTCCGCCAGGACGGGCTCGATCCGCTTCGCGAGGACCTTGCCGAGCTCGACGCCCCACTGGTCGAAGGAGTCGATGTTCCAGACGGCGCCCTGGACGAAGACCTTGTGCTCGTAGAGCGCGATCAGCTGGCCGAGGACGGACGGGGTGAGTGATTCGGCCAGGATCGTGGTGGTCGGGTGGTTGCCCGGGAAGGTCTTGTGCGGGACGAGGTCCTCGGCGACCCCTTCGGCCCGCACTTCCTCGGGCGTCTTGCCGAAGGCGAGTGCCTGGGTCTGCGCGAAGAAGTTGGCCATGAGCAGGTCGTGCTGGGCCACGAGGGCGGGCGACAGGTCGTCGACGGGACGGGCGAAGCCGATGAAGTCGGCCGGGATGACCTTGGTTCCCTGGTGGATCAACTGGTAGTAGGCATGCTGCCCGTTGGTGCCGGGGGTGCCCCAGACGACGGGGCCCGTCTGCCAGTCGACCCGGTGGCCCTGACGGTCCACCGACTTGCCGTTGGACTCCATGTCGAGCTGCTGGAGGTAGGCGGTGAACTTGGACAGGTAGTGGGAGTACGGCAGGACGGCGTGCGACTGGGCGTCGAAGAAGGCGCCGTACCAGATGCCGAGGAGTCCGAGCAGGAGCGGCGCGTTCTCCTCCGGCGGGGCGGTGCGGAAGTGCTCGTCGACGAGGTGGAAACCGTCGAGCATCTCGCGGAACCGGTCCGGGCCGATGGCGATCATCAGGGAGAGCCCGATGGCGGAGTCGTAGGAGTACCGGCCGCCGACCCAGTCCCAGAACTCGAACATGTGCGTGGTGTCGATGCCGAACTCCTCGACCTTCTCGGCATTGGTCGAGAGGGCCACGAAGTGCTTGGCTACGGCCTCCTGGCCGGCACCGAGCCCGCTGAGGAGCCAGTTGCGGGCGGAGGTGGCGTTGGTGATCGTCTCGATCGTGGTGAAGGTCTTGGAGGCGACGACGAAGAGCGTCTCGGCGGGGTCGAGGTCGCGGACGGCCTCGTGGAGGTCGGCGCCGTCCACATTGGAGACGAAACGGAGCGTCAGGTCCCGTTGGGTGTAGGAGCGCAGCACCTCGTACGCCATGGCGGGGCCCAGGTCGGAGCCGCCGATGCCGATGTTCACGACGTTCTTGACGGGCCGTCCGGTGTGACCGGTCCACTCGCCCGCGCGGACCTTGTCGGCGAAGGCGCCCATCCTGTCGAGCACGGCGTGGACGCCGGGCACGACGTTCTCCCCGTCGACCTCGACGACGGCCTCGCGGGGGGCGCGCAGGGCGGTGTGGAGGACGGCGCGGTCCTCGGTGGTGTTGATCTTCTCGCCACGGAACATGGCGTCGCGGAGCTCGGCGACGCCGGTGGCGGCGGCCAGTTCGCGCAGCAGGGTCAGCGTCTCGTCGGTGACGAGGTGCTTGGAGTGGTCCAGGTAGAGGTCGCCGACCCTCAGCACGTGATCGGTGCCACGCGTCGGGTCGGCGGCGAACAACTCGCGCAGGTGGGTCTCGCCCAGCTGCTCACGGTGCTTGCCGAGGGCCGCCCACTCGGGCAGCTGGTTGAGCCTGTTACGACCTTCGCTTGTCATGTCGGACATCGCCCACTTCTTCTCGTACTGCTTGTCTGCCCCGCTGCATCCCCCAACCTAATTGATCAGAGGGGTCGGCGACGCGACGGCGAGCGCGAACGGGGACGCGGCGAGAAAGGACGGAACGAGCAATTCCAGGACGGGGCGCCCCTGCGTCGGGTGCCGCCGGCCTCGCCCGCACGGGCGAGGCGGCCAAGGGC
>NZ_JBHYMF010000073.1:0-33813 GCF_042742855.1 Streptomyces sp. NPDC058877
CATCTCTTCCGCACGACCACGAAATCGGCCAGCGCGGTGAGCTGGTCACGCACCCGGGCGGGCATGTCCACCCCGTTCAGGGCGTCGAGGGCGACGGCGTGCTGACGGCGCGCCTCCTGGGCGGTCCACTCGCGACCGCCCGCTTCCTCGATGAGGGCCGCACGGGTGGCGAACTCCTCCTCGGAGAAACTCTCGAAGTCGATGGACTTGGCGTCCGCGGCCAGCAGCTCGCCGAGCTGCTCGGAGGCCGGCCCGCCCGCGGCGAGGGCGGCGACGACCGGAAGGGACTTCTTGCGCTGGCGCAGGTCGCTCCAGGTCTGCTTGCCGGTGGACTCCGGATCGCCCCAGATGCCCAGCAGGTCGTCCACCGCCTGGAAGGCCAGGCCGAGGTGGTAGCCGTACTCCTCCAGCTTGTCCGCGGTGCGGTCGTCGGCCCCACCGAGGACCGCACCGATGGAGACGGCACAGGCGAGCAGGGCACCCGTCTTGTTGCCCTCCATCTCCAGGCACTCCTCGACGGTGACCCGCTCGCGGTGTTCGTAGGAGATGTCCTGGGCCTGCCCGTCGATGAGCTTGCGGCTGGCCGTGGTCAGCCGACGGGTGGCCCGGCCGGCTTCGACGGTGCCGAGTTCGAGCAGGATCTCGTTGGCGAGGGCGAACAGCGCGTCGCCGACGAGGATCGCCTGCGCGGGGCCGTGCACCTTCCACACGGTGTCCCGATGACGGCGCTGCTCGTCGCCGTCCATCAGGTCGTCGTGGAGCAACGAGAAGTTGTGGACGAGTTCGACGGCGACGGCACCGGGGATCCCGACCTCGGGGGCGGCGCCCGCGGCCTCGGCCGACAGCAGGGCGAGCGCGGGGCGGACGGCCTTGCCGCCGTCGCCGTCGACGGGGTTGCCCTGTGCGTCGATCCAGCCGAAGTGGTAGGCGGCCACGGTGTCCATGGGCGGCGCGAGGCGGTCGACGGCCGCCCGCAGTACGGGGGTGGACAGGGTCCGCCCCCGCTCCAGCAGTGCGGACACGTCCGCGGTGTCGACGGCCGGATTCTCCGGCTGCACTGTCGGCACGGTCTCTCCTCTTGTTCCGGTACTCACACTCATACCGCCTCCTGCAGCGGATGGTCATGGCGGCGGCCTAGGGCGGAGAGCGCGGCGTCCGCGGCGGTGAGACCACTACGGACGGCACCCTCCATGGTCGCGGGCCAGCCGGTGGCGGTCCAGGCCCCGGCCAGGTACAGGCCGGGTGCCCGGGTGCGGGCGCCCGGACGGAGCCGGCCGACGCCCGGGGCGGGAGCGAACGTGGCCGTCCGCTCCCTGGTGACGAAGAAGTCGCGGATTCCGGCGCCGCGGGCAGCGGGCAGCAGCCGTTCCAGGGCCGGGAGGTACTTCTCGCGCAGGGCGGCGACGGGTTCGTCGATCTCGTCCTGGGCGGCGGACTGGGAGACGGCGAGGTACTGGCCGCCACCGGTGAGTCCGGAGGAATCGGTGCGGTCGAAGACCCACTGCACCGGGGAACCCAGCGCGGTGAAGAAGGGCTGCTTCAGCACCCTGCGGTCGTAGACGACGTGCAGGTTGAGGATCGGGGCGGTGCCGATGTCGAGGAGTCGGTCGGGATCGTCCAGGGCTCCCTCGGGCAGCAGGCCGTGGGTCTCCTGCTGGGGGACGGCGAGGACGACGGCATCGGCGAGGATCCGCTCCCCGGGCACGTCGACGGCCCAAAGGCCTTCGACGGTACGGGAGATCCGCTCGACCTTGGTGCGGAGCGCGGTGCGGACGCCGAGGGCATCGAGCTCCTTCGCCGCCCGGGTGTCGTGGAGTTCGCCGAGCGGGACGTGGGCCCAGCCGATGTCGGCGGCACCGGGTTCGGAGAGCAGCCCGGTCTTGAAGACCATCGCGGCGAGCCCCATGGAAGCCTGTGGCGCGGGGGCGTTGAGGGTGGGGATGCCGACGAGGTCCCAGAGGGCCTCGACGGCCCGCGGGGACTGGCCGTGCCGACCGAGCCAGGTGGCGAAGTCGATTCCGTCGAGTGCCGGATCGGCGGGGTCGAGCCGCTTGAGGGCCAGCGCGGCGCGGCCGACGGAGGCGCGCTCGGCGAGGGAGAGGTGCGGATAGCCGGCGAGGCTGCGCGCGAGGTGCAGCGGTACGGGGAGGTCGTCGCGGCGGATCCGGCCGAGGCGGGGGCCGCGGGGGCGGCCGACGTCGAGGACCGGGACGTCGAGGCGGTCCTGGAGCGGGGCGAGCCGTGCGCCGTCGATCCGGTCGAGGAACCAGCGGTAGGCGGTGCAGCAGCGCAGGTAGACGTGCTGGCCGTTGTCCACGGTCAGGTCGCCGCGGCGGAACGAAAAGGCCAGACCGCCGAGTCGGGGTCGGCCTTCGAGCAGGGTGACCCGGACGCCGGTGCCGGCCAGTTGGAGCGCGGCGGTGATCCCGGCGAGCCCTCCGCCGACGACGACGGCACGGGGCTGCCGGGCGTCCTGCTCGGTTCCCTGGTGGGTCACTCGCCCCCCTTTCGGGTCGTGCCGGGACGGACCGGGGCGCAGGGGCGCGCCCCGGACAGGGACGCCCGGGCGGAGCCCGGGGTTGACCGGAGGACGGCGGCAGAGGGGGCCTGGTGCATCAGACGCGCCTCCTGCCTGAGCGTCGGGCGATGTGTCGGGTGTCGAGGCCGGAGAGCCCGCGCACCGCGACGTAGGCCTTCTCGCGACCGGGGAGCGAGACGCGACCGCGCAGCACGGCCTCGGGGTCGCGCTCGATCCGGTCGAGGAGGCGACGGTAGATGCCCGCCATGGCGGCGACGCAGGCGCCGCTGCGTCGGTCGAGCATGGGCAGCAGGTGGTAGCCCTCGGCGAAAAGGGCTCTGGCGCGCCGCACTTCGAAGTGGACGAGCCCCGCGAAATCGGCTCCGGGAGCCGGGGCATCGCTTCCGAAGCCGTCGCCGCAGCCGAACTTGGCGAGGTCATCGGCGGGCAGGTAGGTGCGCCCGTTCTCCGCGTCCTCGCGCACGTCCCTGAGGATGTTGGTGAGTTGGAGCGCGAGCCCCAGGGTGTCGGCGTACTCGGGGGCGCGGTCGGCGCCGTGGGCACCGGGTTGGGTGCCGAAGACGCCGAGGGAGAGCCGACCGATCGCCCCGGCGACGCAGCGGCAGTAGACCTTGAGGTCGTCCCAGGTCTCGTAGGTCGCGCCGCGGACGTCCATCAGGACACCGTCGATGAGCTCGTCCAGGCCGTCGAGCGGGATCGGGAAGCGGCGGGCCGAGTCGGCGAGGGCGACGGCGACCGGGTCGGTGTCGTCCTCGTCCACCCCGCCGACCCTGATCCGGTCGAGCAGTGCGCGGGTGGCTTCGAGTCGCTCCCGTTTGACGTCGGGCGCGAGGGTGCCGTCGCCGATGTCGTCCACGCGCCGCGAGAAGGCGTACAGCGCGGACATCGCCTGTCGCTTCTCTGCGGGGAGCAGTCGGATCCCGTAGGCGAAGTTGCGGGCCTGCTGCCCGGTGACCGCTTCGCAGTAGCTGTAGGCGGCCTGGACCGGTGCGGACGGCTGGTGCTGTGCCTCCACGGTCGCGTTCACCTCTCTCTCCGCGCCCGGAGCAGTACCGCTCCCGCCTGGCGCATCAGGCTCGGCTTGGTGGGCTTGGGCGGGCCGGGCAGCACGTCGTACCCGGCGTCGGTGACGGCGTCGAGCGCCGCGAGTCCCCCTGCGGTGAATCCGGCGAGGAGGAGGCGGAGTCTGCCGTGGACGCTGCTGACGAGCGGGGTGCCCGCGTGGAGCAGGGCGCGGGCCCGCTCGGCTTCGAAGGCGATCAGGGCCCGCACGGAGGCGCCGGCCGTGGGGGCGGCGAGGTCGCGCTCGGTGACGTGGAAGCGCTTGAGGTCCTCGGCGGGCAAGTAGATCCGGTCACGGCCGAGGTCCTCGGCGACGTCCTGGAGGTGCTCGACGATCTGGAGGGCGGTGCAGATCTCGTCGGAGCGCCGGACCCGCTCGGGGGTGGCCGTTCCGGTGATCCCGAGGACGAGCCTGCCAACGGGGTTGGCGGAGAGCTCGCAGTAGGCGACGAGGTCTTCGTAGGTCTCGTAGCGGCTGACCAGCTGGTCCTGGCGATTGGCCGCGATCAGGCCGAGGAAGGGGGCGGGGGTGAGCCCGCAGTGGCGGACGGTCGGCTGGAGGGCGCGCAGCAGGGGGTGGCGCGGGGTGGAGTCGAAGACCCGGTGGAGGTCCGCCTCGAAGGCGTCGAGAAGAGCGAGCCGGTCTCCGGCGGCCTCGGGGTCCACCCCCAGGTGCTGGGCGTCGGTGCCGTCGGGGGCGAGGTCGCCGTCGCCGATGTCGTCGACGAGCCGGGCGTAGCCGTAGATCGCCATCAGGTCGTCGCGCCAGGCGCGGGGCAGGAAGAAGGGGGCCACGGGGAAGTTCTCGTCCGCGGCCTTGCCCAGCGTGGTGTGTGAGGAGGCGTCGACGTGCGCCTGCCGGGTCCGCGTCACTGGGCGCTTCCTGACGGGGGGACGGCGACACCCTCGTGGAGTTGGAGATTCTGCGTCATGGCCGTCACGTCTCCCGTTCTACACTGCCGATCCAATCCATCCTATTTCGGACACGCCGCCGACCCCTGACCGTGGGGCCGCCGACCGGGGCCCGATGGCCGCGGGGTATCGCCCTACTTGCCGCGAAACAGACCGGTCCAGCTTACGTTGTACGACGACCTTCGCCATTCCGGGGTGGCCGGCACCCCGACCCCACCCCGTCGGGGCCTCCAACACCGGCCCACCACAAGGGAGTTCGAATTCAGAGGGGGTGGACGCCGGAGACCACCATGGCGAGGGTGGACTCGACGGCAACGCGCCTGCCCTGGGGGGAGAGTCGACGGAGGGGCCCGTCAACGAGCAGGAGTGACAATCCGTGCACGGCCGACCACACTGCGGCGCTGGCGACGGGTCGGCTGCCCGGTCGCGCGACCCCGGGCCGGGCCAGCGCTTCGAGCGCCTCCCCGAGCAGGGTGAACGCGCGGAGTTCGGGTTCGGCGCACGGCCTCTCCGGTGCGTGACCGTCCGCCTCGACGGGTCGGGGCAGGCAGAACGCGGCCCGATAGAGTCCGGGCTGCTCCAGGGCGAAGCCGACGTACCCGCGACAGAGGGCGGCGATGCGGCTCTCGGCCGCCCGCACGGGGTCGTCCGCACCGGGAGCGCTGGCGGCGGCCCGTTCCATGGAGGCGGCGAGCTCATGGCGGGCGTGGGACCTGACGGCGCGGAGGAGTTCGCCGCGCCCGTCGAAGTGACGGTAGGCGGCGGTGGGCGAGACGCCGACCCGACGGGCGGCCTCGCGGAGGACGACCCTCTCGGGGCCGCCCTCGGTGGCGAGGTCGACGGCCGCGCAGATCAGTGCGTTGCGCAGATCGCCGTGATGGTAGGTCTTTCCCGCCGAGAACGCTGCCATGGGCCCATCCTGCCCGAAGTTAACCGCATGAACATTCCAGGTGGCGGCCCGACGCGCGGGAAAGGAGGAAGGCGTTCGCCGCTTCGCCCCGAGGACGGAGGAGCGACCGAAGGACGACGGAACCCCTCCCGGAAGCCGTCCGGAAGGGGCTCTGCACGGGTGCGGGGACCAAGGGTCCGTCCCGTGGATCCGCGGGGCCGCGGACGCCCTCAGCGGGCGGTCTCGCGCTCGTAGGCCTTGAGGACCTCGTCCGTGGGGCCGTCCATCAGGAGCTGCCCCTTCTCCAGCCAGAGCACCCGGTCGCAGGTGTCCCGGATGGACTTGTTGCTGTGGCTCACCAGGAAGACCGTGCCGGCCTCCTTGCGGAGCTCGCGGATGCGCTCCTCGGACCGGATCTGGAACTTGCGGTCGCCGGTCGCCAGCGCCTCGTCGATGAGGAGGACGTCGTGGTTCTTGGCCGCCGCAATGGCGAACCGGAGTCGGGCGCCCATGCCGGAGGAGTACGTCCGCATGGGGAGGCTGATGAAATCGCCCTTCTCGTTGATGCCGGAGAAGTCGACGATGTCGTCGTAGCGGGAACGCACCTCCTCTCGGCTCATGCCCATGGCGAGGCCGCCCAGGATCACGTTGCGCTCGCCGGTGAGGTCGTTCATGAGGGCGGCGTTGACGCCCAGGAGCGAGGGCTGTCCGTCGGTGTAGACCTTGCCGCTCTCGGTGGGGAGCAGGCCCGCGATGGCACGCAGCAAGGTGGACTTGCCGGAGCCGTTGCTGCCGATGAGGCCGATCGCCTCGCCCCGGTAAGCGGTGAAGGTGACGCCACGGACCGCGTGGACCTTGCGGACGCCCCTGGAGACCTCGGCCTTCCCTCGGCCCACGATCCGGCTGAGCGCCGCGGTGGCGCTGCCCTTGCCCCCGCCACCGGTGTTGACCCGGTAGACGATGTGGACGTCGTCGCAGATGACGGTGGGGACGGCGCCCCGGTTCGTGTCAGCCACGGCCGTACCTCTCCTCGGCCTTCCAGAAGTAGACGAAGCCGCCGACGCCGAAGACCAGGGCCCAGGCCAGGGCGGTGGCCCAGACGTGGTCCGGCAGGTTGTGCGCGCTGTAGCCCTCGATCAGGGCGTAGCGCATCAGGTCCATGTAGACGGCCGCCGGGTTGTACATCAGCAGGTCGGAGATCCAGGCCGGCTTGTCGGCGAGCATGGTCTTGATCGAGAACATCACGCCGGAGGCGTACATCCAGGTGCGCATGACGAAGGGCATCAGCTGGGCGAGGTCGGGCGTCTTGGCGCCCATCCTGGCCACGATCATGGCGAGGCCCGTGTTGAACACGAACTGCAGCAACAGCGCCGGGACGACCAGCAGCCACCGGAGGGAGGGGTAGCTGCCGAAGGAGATCGCGACCGCCACCAGCACGATCATCGAGTACAGCAGCTGCTGGAGCTGCTGGAGCGAGAAGGAGATCGGAAGGGTGGCGCGCGGGAAGTGCAGGGCCCGGACGAGCCCGAGGTTGCCGGAGATCGCCCGGACGCCGGCCATGACCGAGCTCTGGGTGAAGGTGAACACGAAGATGCCGGTGACCAGGAACGGGATGTAGACGTCCTCGCTCATCCCCCTGCCCGCCCCCAGGATCAACCCGAAGATCAGGTAGTAGACCAGGGCGTTGAGCAGTGGGGTGGCGACCTGCCACACCTGGCCCAGCTTGGCCTGGCTGTACTGGGCGGCCAGCTTCGCGGAGGAGAAGGCCAGGATGAAGTGGCGGCGGCTCCACAGGTCGCGGACGTACTCGAACAGTCCTGGCCGGGCCCCGCTGACGGCGAGGCCGTACTGCGCGGCGAGGACGGCCGGCTCCGGGCCCTCGCCGACGGAGGGCGGGGGCGCGCTGGTCGCGACCGCTCCGCCCTGGTGTGTGTCACTCACAGTCGAAACTTCCGTGTTCAAGATGCGCGGCACGTCGGGTACCACGATGTCAGACGACCGGGGGACGACCCAGCCGGGTCAGCCGCCACACCGTACGCCACCTCATGGGGCGGCGCGGTCCGCAGGGGGTCGTCCAGCCGGTGCGGAATCCGCCGAGCCACGCCTTCAGCGCGGAGAGCGAGGGCCGCCGGGCCAGGGTGAGCAGGAGCCAGACGCCGAGGTAGACCGGCACCAGGGGTGCGGGCAGATTGCGACGTGCCAGCCACACTCGGTTGCGGGCCACGTTGAAGTGGTACGAAGCGTGCCGGGATGGGGCCGTGGTGGGGTGCAACAGCACCATGTCGGAACGGTAGTCGATCATCCAGCCGGCGTCGAGCGCGCGCCAGGCGAGGTCGGTCTCCTCGTGTGCGTAGAAGAACTCCTCCGGCAGGAGGCCCACTTCGGCGAACACCTTGGTGCGGACGGCGTTGGCACCGCCGAGGAACGTGGTCACCCGCGAGGAGCGCATCGGGTCGACGGCGCGCAGCCGCGGAACGTGCCGGCGCTGGGTGAGGCCGGTCTCCGGATCGGCGATCCGGAAGCTGACGATGCCGAGGCGGGGATCAGCGGTGAAGGCCTGCCGGACCAGTTCGGCGGTGTCCGTGTGGGCGAGCCGCCCGTCGTCGTCGAGGAAGAGCAGGACGTCGACGTCGGTGCCGCCGGGACCGAAGGCCTCGATGCCGACGTTCCGGCCGCCGGGGATGCCGAGGTTCTCCGGCAGCTCGACGGTCCGGACCCAGTCGGGCACCCCGGCGACCGGGGTGCCCTGACCGACGACGACGACCTCGACCGGGGCGCCTTCCTGCTCGGCCACCGAGTCGATGAGCGCACGCAGGTCGTCGGGGCGGTCGCCCATCGTGATGACGACGGCTCCCACCCTGAGCGGCGTACCGACGGTCGGACTCACTTCAGCCTGCTGGAGACCATGATCGACACCAGGTGCAGCACGGTCTGGAGCATCGCGATGCCGGCGAGGACCGCGACGCCCAGTCGGGAGAAGAAGAGGTCTCCCCTGATCTGGTCCGCGATCGCCAGGACCACGATGAGCAGCGAGGCCTCGATGCCGAGGACCAGCCGGTGGAACTTGAGCGCTGCGGCGGCACGGCGGGCCAGCGCCATGCCGGAGGAGCGCGGCTCGGACGCGGCTTCCTTGACCGGAGGGAGACCGCCCTGGTGGCGGGCCACCCCGACGAGGTCGGTCTCGGCCTTGATCAGGACGGCACCGAGCGCGGCGAGCGTGCCCAGGAAGGCCCACAGCCAGTCGATCCGGCCGGAGCCCCACGGGTCGGCGGCGCGCAGGCCGAAACCGACGAGCACGGCCGCGTCACACAGATAGGCGCCGACCCGGTCCAGGTAGACGCCGGACAGCGAGAACTGCTTCTTCCAGCGGGCCACCTCGCCGTCGACGCAGTCGAGCAGCAGGTAGAGCTGGACCATGAGGGCGCCGAGCAGGGCCCCCGGGATCCCCGGCACCAGCAGCGCCGGGGCGGCGAGCAGGCCGGCGAGCGTCATGACGTAGGTGAGCTGGTTCGGGGTGACCCGGGTGCTGACGAGGTGGCGGGTGATCCGCAGCGAGATCTCCCGCATGTACAGACGGCCGCCCCAGTGCTCACCGCTCCGCCGGTCCTTCACGCCCGGGGGGTGAACGACCGGCCTGAGCTCAGCTACCGATGGCTTTTGCATAGTCGGCGTACGCGTCCCTGATCTCTTCGTCGGACAGGTCGAGGTGTTCGAGGATGGTGAAGCGGCCCGGTCGGGTCTGCGGGGCGAAGGAGACCGCCCGGACGAACTCGTCCGGGGTGAAGCCCATCTCCTCGGGCAGCACGGGCAGGCCGTGCCGGCGCAGGGTCTCGACCATGACGGCGGAGGCCTCCCGCGCACCGCGCAGGTGCATCGCGAAGGCCGCACCGAGACCGCACTGCTCGCCGTGGCTGGCCGCGCGCGTCGGGAACAGCAGGTCGAAGGCGTGGCTGATCTCGTGGCAGGCGCCCGAGGAGGGGCGGGTGTCGCCGCTGATGGACATGGCGATGCCGGACATCACCAGGCCCTCGGAGAGCGTGACGAGGAAGTCGTCGTCGCCCACGCCACCGGGGTGGCGGAGCACCGCCTCGCCGGCACTGCGGGCCATGGCCGCGGCCAGACCGTCGACGGGCTCGCCGGTCTCCCGGTGCGAGAGCTCCCAGTCCTCGATGGCGGAGAGGTTCGAGATCGCGTCGCCGATGCCGGAGCGGACGTACCGCACGGGGGCGTCCCGGATCACGTCGAGGTCGATGACCAGCGCGATCGGGGTGGGCACGCCGTAGGAGCCGCGGCCGTTGTCGTTGTCCAGGGTGGACACCGGGGAGCAGATGCCGTCGTGCGACAGGTTGGTGGCGATGGCCACCAGCGGCAGCCCGACCCGGGCCGCCGCGTACTTCGTCACGTCGATGATCTTGCCGCCGCCGAGGGCGACCACGGCGTCGTACCGCTTGCCGCGCATGGCGTCGGCCAGCCGCACCGCTTCGTCGATGGTGCCGCCCGACACCGGGTACCAGTCGGCGCCCGGCAGCTCGGGGGCGAAGTGGTCACGCAGCTTGAGCCCCGAGCCGCCACTGATGGTGACGGCGATCTTGCCGTTGCTGGAGATCCGCTGGTCCGCGAGGAGCACGGACAGGTCGTCCAGTGCTCCCCTGCGGATGTCGACGACGACCGGCGAAGGGATCAGCCGGGTCAGTACTGGCACGCGATCTCACGGCCCTTCGCCAGGTCGTCGTGGTTGTCGATCTCGACCCACTTGACGTCGCCGATGGGTGCCACGTCGACGGTGAAGCCCCGGTTGACGAGCTCCTGGTAGCCGTCCTCGTAGTACAGGTCGGGGTCGCGCTCGAAGGTGGCCTTGAGGGCGTCGGCGAGCTCCTCGGCGGCCTCGGCCTCGATCAGCGTGACGCCGATGTACTCGCCGGTGGCGGTGGCCGGGTCCATCAGCTTGGTGATGCGCTGGACGCCCTTGCCCTCGGCGGTGATGACCTTCATCTCCTCGTCGGCGAGGTTCTTCACCGTGTCGAGGGCGAGGATGATCTTCTGTCCGTTGCCGCGGGCGGCGAGCAGGGTCTTCTCGACGGAGACCGGGTGGACCGTGTCGCCGTTGGCGAGGATCACGCCGCGCTTGAGGACCTCACGGGCGCACCACAGGGAGTAGGCGTTGTTCCACTCCTCGGCCTTGTCGTTGTCGACGAGGGTGAGCTTGAGGCCGTACTTGGCCTCCAGGGCCTCCTTGCGGTCGTAGACGGCCTCCTTGCGGTAGCCGACGACGATCGCGACCTCGGTGAGGCCGATCTCTGCGAAGTTCTTCAGCGTGAGGTCGAGGACGGTGGTGTCACCGTCCACAGGCACGAGGGCCTTCGGAAGGGTGTCGGTGTAGGGGCGCAGACGCCGTCCGGCACCGGCTGCCAGTACGAGGCCGATCATGCTGTTTCTCCTTCGTCGTGAACGGCGGGTGCTCCGGAGGAGACCCAGAAGCGGATGGACTCCACGAGCACCACCAGCGCGACGGCGACCGCGAGCACGGTCAGTGCCAGGGTGAAGTCGTCGCCACGGCCCGCCAGCAGGGCGGCGAGGACGGTCACCAGGAGCGTGCGCCCCTCGTGTCCGCCGGTGATGCGCACCAGCCAGGCGGGCGGCGCGCCGGTGCCGCCGCGAATGCGGTACACCGTGTCGTAGTGATGGTAGGCGACCGCTGCGACCAGCCCGAATGCGGCGGGCAGGGCCTGCGGTGAGTCCGAGCGGGCGGCGAGCACGAGGACGGTGGTGTACTCGGCGGCCCGGAAGACCGGCGGAACGAGCCAGTCGAGGGCGCCCTTGAGGGGGCGTGCGGCGGCCAGGCCCGCGGCCATCACGTAGAGCACCGCGACGGGCACCAGTCGGACGTCGCCGAACGGCAGGACCAGCGCGGCCGTGACCATCAGGACGGCACCGAGGACGGCGATGCAGACGGGGGCTCCGATCGCTCCGGTACGGCCCCGCAGCATCCGGGCCTGGAGTTCGGCGAGCGGCCCCGAGTCCGCCAGGTCCGCCAGTGCCCGGGCCGCCCGGTCGGTGCGCTGCGCCTTGCGGGTCAGGGAACGCAGGACGCGGCCGGCCGTGGTGTAGCAGGCGCCGAACGCGCAGCCGACGATCAGTGCCCAGAAGACGACCCGGGGGGTGGTGACGGCGGTGAGGACGGCGATCATCGCCCAGCGCTCGCCGATCGGCAGGATGATCATGCGGCGGACCCAGACCGTCCACCCGACGCCGTCCAGCCTGCTGGAGAGGGCGGCGGTGGGACTGGTGTTGGCCGTGGCGTCGTGGTTGGCCTCGTTGAAGGAGAAGTCCACGACGTGCCGGCAGGTCATGAGGACCATGGCACCGAGCGCCAGGCCCCAGACGTCGTCTCCGTTGCGGGCGGCACCGAGGGCGAGGCCCGCGTAGAAGGCGTACTCCTTGACCCGGTCGAAGGTGGCGTCGAGCCAGGCCCCCATCGTCGAGTACTTGAGTGCGTAGCGGGCGAGCTGCCCATCGGTGCAGTCGAGGACGAAGGAGACCAGGAGGAGCACGCCGGCCGCGACGTAGCCGGCGCGTTCGCCGGTGGCCGCGCAGCCGGCCGCGACGAGGGCGGTGAGCAGCGAGGCCGTCGTGACCTGGTTGGGGGTGAGCCCGCGGCGCGCGCACCAGCGGGCGATGTAGCGCGAGTACGGGCTGATGAAGAAGGTGGTGAAGAAGCCGTCGTGCGCCTTGACGGCCGAGCGGAGGCGCACGGCCTCGTCGTCGACCGCGGCGACGGCGGCGCGGGCCTCGTGGCGGGCTTCGGCATCGGCGGGCACGGTGGCGACCAGGGTGCCGAGCTGGGGCCGGTGGACGGCGACGCCGTCGGCATCGAGCCGCTCGGCGAGTGCGTCGGTGAGGGCGGCCGAGTCCGTGAGCGTGTCCGCGCCGGGGGCTGCCGGGGGCGCGGAGACCGCACCCAGGGCTCGGGTCAGGGCCGGGCGGGCCTCGCGCTGCACGGCGAGCGCGCCCGGGGCGGCGACCGCGGGGAAGCGGGGGTCGGTGAGGGCGAGGCGCAGGGCGTGCAGGTGGCCGACGAACCGGGCGTCGACGAGCGCGACGCGCTCACCCGTCGGGACGGCGGCCAGCAGGGCACCGGCTTCCTCGGCGTCAGCGGCGGTCCGGACGTCGAAGCCGAGCGACCGCAGATCGCCGTCGAGCGAGGATCCGGGTGCCGGGGGGCCGGTGAGGATGGCGGTCGACAGACGAACTCACTCCTTGGAGCTGACGGAGGGGCCGGCGGAGCCATGGCGGCCCCCGGCGCGGCGGTGCGGCCCGGCACCGGGCGACGACACGTCGGCTGAGGCTATCGGATGTACGGAGCGTGAGTTCACCGAGGCTTCGCCGGCAGGACTCCCCCGTGACCTTCCGCGTCCGTGCGGGTGCGCGCCGTGTGGCGGAGATCATCATGGGCGATCGGCAGCCCGTCCCACAAACCCCGGCGCGGAGGCCTGACCGAAACGGGGCGCTCCTCTCCTGTCCTTGCAGGTCAGAGCATATGACAACGGTGTTCAGTACCGTGTTGCAGATACCCCCCACCCGTAGTTCACTTGCGAATCGGAGACCACCGAGCGACACCCGGACGACACGACCTGGAGGCCTTGTCATGGGGGCTGGACACGACCACGGGCACAGCCACGGCGGCCCGCCGCCGACGGGAACGGCCGCAGCCGCGTACCGGAACCGGCTGCGGATCGCGCTCGGCATCACGCTCTCCGTGATGGTGGTCGAGATCGTCGGCGGCCTGCTCGCCGACTCGCTCGCGCTGATCGCGGACGCGGCCCACATGGCGACCGACGCGGTCGGGCTCGCGATGGCACTGCTCGCGATCCACTTCGCGAACCGCCCGCCGTCGGGGAACCGCACCTTCGGGTACGCCCGGGCCGAGATCCTGGCGGCGCTCGCGAACTGTCTGCTGCTGCTCGGCGTCGGCGGATACGTGCTGTACGAGGCGATCCAGCGGTTCATCGAACCGGCCGAGACCAAGGGCGGCCTGGCGATCGCGTTCGCGGTCATCGGCCTGGTCGCCAATGTGATCTCGCTGTCGCTGCTCATGCGGGGGCAGAAGGAGAGCCTCAACGTCCGCGGGGCGTACCTGGAGGTGCTCGCGGACGCCTTGGGTTCGGTCACGGTGATCGTCGCGGCCGGCATCATCCTGGCCACCGGCTGGCAGTACGCGGACCCGATCGCCTCGATCGTGATCGGCCTGATGATCGTGCCGCGCACGATCAAGTTGCTGCGCGAGACCCTGGACGTGCTCCTGGAGGCGGCCCCGAAGGGCGTCGACATGGCGGAAGTGCGCTCGCACATCCTGGCCCTGCCGGGCGTCGAGGACGTGCACGACCTGCACGCCTGGACGATCACCTCGGGCATGCCGGTGCTCTCGGCGCACGTGGTCGTCGACCAGGACGCCCTGGACTCGGTCGGCCACGAGAAGATGCTGCACGACCTCCAGGGCTGCCTGGGCTCGCACTTCGACGTGGAGCACTGCACCTTCCAGCTGGAGCCGGTCGGCCACGCGGAGCACGAGGCGAAGCTCTGCCTCTGAGCCCGCACCCCGGGCGGCGGCCCCGACGGGCCGCCGCCTGTTAGCCTTTCCCACGGAACGCGTACGGAAAGGAGTTGGGGTTGATGACCGTCGCAATGGAGGCCGCCCCGTGCGGCAGCGCCCGGTCGTCCTTCAGCTTCCGAGTCTCCGGCTGACCTGATCCCGGCCCTCCCACCGGTACGTCACGTCGTCGGCCGGGACCCCCTTCACCAAGGGTTTCCACCTTGACCGACAACACCTCCCCCCTTACCTCCTCCACCGCGCACCCCGCCCTTCCCGGACGGAGCCACGGGCACGCCCGTCCCGTCCCGCGCCCCACCGATCCGCGCTGGCCCACCCGCCCCGAAACGGACGGGGAGGCCGGGGCGATCCGCCGGGTCGTGACGGCCGCCTTCGGGTCGGAGTCCGAGGCCGATCTGGTCGATGCGCTCCGGACCGACGACGCCTGGCTACCCGGGCTGTCCTACGTCGCCGAGGCCCCGGACGGCACGGTCGCGGCGCACGCCCTGATCACCCGCTGCCTGGTCGGCGACGTCCCTGCCGGGGCGCTCGCCCCGGTCTCGGTGGCCCCCGAGCACCAGCGGGCGGGAGCCGGACAGGCCGTCGTCCGTGCCGTGCTCGACGCGGCGCGACTGCAGGGCGAGTCACTCGTACTCGTCCTGGGCCATCCGGAGTACTACCCGCGGTTCGGGTTCGCACGGGCTTCCGAGTACGGAATCAAGCCAGGTTTCGAGGTCCCGGACGAGGCGATGATGGCACTGGTGCTGGACGCCTCGATTCCCGTTCCTTCGGGCACCCTCGCATATCCGGCGCCTTTCGGGGTGTAGTGCCTGTTTTCACCCCCCTCGCTCCCACCACACCGGTTGTGCTCCGGTGCGGTGGGAGCCGCCGCGCCCGGCCGACGAAGTACGGACAAGCCGCTTTTGTACGGCACACTGTGGTGGCCCCACCGGGCCGAGGACCGATGCGAAGGATGGGTATGCCGACCACACCAGCCACCACGGCTCAGATCTCGCCGGAGACCGCGTCCAACGGCGTCCAGCCGTCCGGAGCCCCGGCGCCGATCATGCTCGAACTGGTCGACGAGGAGGGGAGGACGATCGGCACCGCGGAGAAGCTCGCCGCCCACCAGGCGCCCGGCCAGCTCCACCGCGCCTTCTCCGTCTTCCTCTTCGACGAGTCGGGCCGGCTGTTGCTGCAGCGGCGGGCGCTCGGCAAGTACCACTCCCCCGGCGTGTGGTCGAACACCTGCTGCGGCCACCCCTACCCGGGCGAGGCGCCGTTCGCCGCGGCGGCCCGGCGCACCTTCGAGGAGCTGGGCGTCTCGCCCACGCTGCTCGCGGCGGCCGGCACCGTTCGCTACAACCACCCGGACCCGGCCTCGGGACTGGTGGAACAGGAGTTCAACCACCTCTTCGTCGGCCTGGTGCAGGAGAAGCCGCAGCCCGACCCGGAGGAGATCGAGGACACCGCCTTCGTCGGCCCCGCCGAGCTGGCCGAGCGGCACGCGGCTGCACCCTTCTCCGCCTGGTTCATGACGGTCCTGGACGCGGCGCGTCCGGCGATCAGGGAGCTGACGGGTCCGTCCGGGGGCTGGTGACCGCCGGAGCGCAGGGCGCTCCCCCTGGCCCGGGTGCCATCGGAGCCAGGGGCAGCGCCGCCCAGATGATCTTCCCTCCGCTCGCGGTGTGCTCGACGTCGCAGGAGCCACCGGCCTCCTGCGCGATCTCGCGGACCAGGAGCAGGCCCCGCCCTCCCGTCTGTCCCCAATCGGCCTCCAGAGCCTTCGGACGGTACGGATGGTTGTCCTCGACCGAGACCCTGACCCACTCGGGACCGATCGAGACCTCCACCGCTATCTCCGGGGAGAGCAGCGCCGCGTGCCGCACCGCATTGGTCACCAGCTCGGAGACGATCAACAGCAGGCCGTCCATGACCTCCTCGTGGACGGGGGCGCCCTGACGGACCAGTAGGTCGCGTACGGCGTGCCGGGCCTGCGGGACGGAGACGTCGACCGCTGCAGCGGTGAAGCGCCAGACTCCTTCGTAGGACGGTTGCTGGGCGGGAGTCGCTCCGTGGGTCTCCACGGCCCCGTTCCCAGCCTCGTGCTCGATTCTCGCCACGGATCGAGTCTTGACAATGCGCAGAGGTCGACCGAGCTACTGACCAGAAGTTGACACCTATCGGCTGCCTTTTGACCGGCGAATTATGCCAAGGTCAGATGTTCGACTGCTCTTGTCCGTTTTCTGGGAAGTCCGGAGACATGTCCTCGATCGGCTCCGGAGGCTTGACCATGCGGACGATCCGCCTCCCACCCACCCCGATCGCGATCAGGCCGAGGCCGTCGAAGAGCAGTGCGAGGGAGAAGAAGACACCGAGGACGTATCGGCTGCTGTGCGGCCAGTCGGAGAGCACCAACACGCCGAGCAGCAAGCCGAAGGCCCCCTGGAGCAGGGTCCAACCGAACTGGGGCCCGCGCACCACCACGCTGCCGACCAACCGGAACAGCCCGCCGGTCAGGAACAGCAGGGCGGCGAACATCGTCAGCGCCTCCGCGGAGCCCTCCGGGTGACGGATCACCACGACACCGGCCGCGATGTTCAGGGCGGCGACCACCGCGGCGAGCCAGAAGTAGCTGGTGCCCCGCGACTGGATGGCCTGGAGCAACCCCACGAAGCCGCCGACGAGGAGCAACCAGCCGAAGAGGAGCATCGAGGTCAGCGTCGCGGCGGCGGTGTAGATCAGGCCGACCACTCCACCGATCACGAGCAGGACTCCGAGCACGGCCAGCCAACTGAAACTTCGACTGAGCCGTTTCCCCTCGCGCGCCATCTCCTGGACCGGGTCCGGATCGGCCTGCGTCTCACGGGCGTCCTTGGCCATGCACTGCCTCCTCGGAGCGACCCCTTCTTGATCGTACGTTCGGGACCGGCGGATAGCATCCGCCCCATGGAGCCCCAGCTGAAGGAAAGCGTCTCGGACGGGATCGCCACCGTCGTCATCGCCAACCCCGCCAAGCGCAACGCGATGAGCGCCGGGATGTGGCGCGCCCTGCCGGGCGTCCTGGACCGGCTCGCCGCCGACTCCTCCGTCCGGGTCCTGGTCCTCACCGGCGAGGGCGACACCTTCTGTGCGGGAGCGGACATCTCGACGCTGCGGGAGCCCGGCGACGAACAGCAGACGCTGGCGGTACGGGCCGAGGAGGCCCTCGCCGCCTTCCCCAAGCCGACCCTCGCCGCCGTCCGTGGCTTCTGCGTCGGCGGCGGCAGCCAGCTGGCTGCCGCCTGCGACCTGCGGTTCGCCCAGGAGGGTGCCCGCTTCGGGATCACCCCCGCAAAGCTCGGCATCGTCTACCCCTCCTCCTCGACCCGTCGGCTCACCGCCCTCGTGGGCCCCTCGACCGCCAAGTACCTGCTGTTCTCCGGCGAGCTGATGGACGCGGAACGGGCCCTGCGGACCGGCTTCGTGGACGAGCTGCATCCGGCGGACGGACTGGACGGGCGGGTGGCCGAGTTCGCACGGGTCCTCGCCTCCCGTTCGTCGTTGACCCAGGCCGCGGCCAAGGAGTTCGTCGACGGGCGCGTGGACCGGGACTCCCACTGGGCGGAGGAAGCGCGCGGCAGCGGCGACACCACGGAGGGGGTCGCCGCCTTCTTGGAGCGCCGCGCGCCCCGCTTCACCTACGGACGGTGAACCGGCGGCTCATCCCCCCGCGACCGACTGCACCGGACGCCCGCGCCAGTGCGCCACGATCGCTGCCGGGGCCTTCTCCGGCGAGCCCGCGTCATAGGGCGGTTGCGGGTCGTACTCGGTGAGCAGCTGGATGGTCTGGGCGGTCTCGTCCCCGGCGATCCGGCCGATCAGGTGCAGCGCCATGTCGATGCCGGAGGAGACGCCGGCGGCCGTGACGTACTTGCCGTCGAAGACGACGCGCTCGCCGGTGGGCTCGACGCCCAGCGCCCGCAGCTCCTCCCGGGCGAGCCAGTGGGTGGTGGCCCGGCGTCCGTCGAGCAGGCCCGCGGCGGCGAGGACCAAGGAGCCGGTGCAGACGGCGGTGGTCCAGGCGCTGGTGGCGTCCGCGGTGCGGAGCCAGTCGAGGATCTCCGGGTCGCCGAGGGCGATCCGCGCATCGGGGCCACCGGGGACCAAGACGACGTCCGGGCGCGGCACCTCGGCGAGGCTCCGGTCGGCCACGAGGGCGAGGCTGCCCTGGTCGTTGCGGACCGGGCCGGCCTCCTTGGCCACGAAGACGACCTCGGCCCCGGGAAGACGGCCGAGCAGTTCGTAGGGGCCGACGGCGTCGAGGGTGGTGAAGCGGTCGTAGAGCAGGACGGCTATCTGCACGGTGGTCCTTTGCAGGTCGGTGGAAACGGTCAGTCCACGGGTGCGTGGAAGCGACGGCGGTACTCGGCGGGGCCGGTTCCCAGGGCCTTCAGGAAGGCGCGGCGCATCGCCTCGGGCGTGCCGTATCCCGAGGCGCGGGCGACCTCTTCGACACCGCGCGAGCTGTCTTCCAGGAGCCGACGGGCGTGTTCGAGCCGGACCCGGTTGACGTAGCTGCCGGGCGGCGTTCCGGTCTCTGCCCGGAAGGCCCGGGCGAAGTGGCGGGCTGAGAGCCGGACGCGGGCGGCCAGCGCCTCGACGGAGAGGTCCGCGGCGGGATGCTCGGTGATCCAGTGCTGGAGGTCCCGCAGCGGTTCCCGGCGGGCGGTCTGCACGGACAGTTGGGCGCTGAACTGGGCCTGGTTGCCGGGGCGGCGCAGAAAGACGACCAGGTGACGGGCGACGGTGAGCGCGACGTCCCGACCCAGGTCCTCCTCGACCAGGGCGAGGGCCAGGTCGATGCCGGCGGTGACCCCGGCGGAGGTGGCGAGCCGCCCGTCCCGCACGAAGACGGGGTCCGGGTCCACCTCGACCAGGGGGTGTCGGCGGGCGAGGTGCTCGCAGGCGTTCCAGTGGGTCGTGGCCCGGTGGCCGTCGAGGAGCCCCGCCTCGGCGAGGAGCAGAGCCCCGGTGCAGACGGAGACCAGGCGGGCGGCCCGCGGGCCGTGGACGCGGAGCCAGTCGATCAGGGTCGGGGCGGGGTCCCGGGTGCCTTCGCCGCCGGGGACGACCAGGGTGTGCGGAAAGCCGTCGGCGACGGCCTCGTCGAGGCCGGTGTCGGGCAGCAGGCGCAGTCCGCTGTGCGTGCGGACCGGCGCCCCGTCCAAAGAGGCGGTGCGGATCGGATAGGCGGACAAATCCCCGGCGACGCGTCCGGCGCCGGCGAACACCTCGATCGGTCCGGTGACGTCGAGGCTCTGGACGCCGTCGAAGAGGACGACGAGAACGGATCGCTGGGGCATGTCCTCATCCTCGGCGGGAGCCGTCTCCGTCCGCAATGACGGAAAACCCACTCTTCCTGCCCTCGCGCGGACGACGGGGAAGACCCCGTTCCCGTCGTACCAACCAGTCGGTAACCTTTGCTTCCATGACGAGCCACCTGCCCCCGCGCGCCGGACGCCGTTGCCACAACGTCGTCAACACGATGCACTCCACGCTCTACTTCTCGCCCGACCTCGACCGCGAGTTCGGCGCACTCGGCATCACCGACGCCACACCCGCCCGGCTCGCCGCCCGGAGCGCCGTGCTCGGCGCGGTGGGTGCCGGCACCGTCGCCGCGGCCTTCTACAACTACAACCACGAACTCCTCGCCCAACACCTCCCCGCCGTCTGGGAGACCGCCTCCCCCGCGGCCGTCCTCGACGCGCGACTGCGCGCCGTCGACGCGACCCTCCGCCGACTGCTCGGCGACGGTGCGGTCGCCTCCCCGGAAATGGCCGAGGCGGCCGAACTCGCCCTGCGCGCCGCCGAGGCGTGCACGCGGCACGCCCGTCCGCTCTACTCCGCCAACGCCGACCTGCCCGTACCGGAGGCCCCCCACCTCGCCTACTGGCACGCCGCCACGCTGCTGCGCGAACACCGGGGCGACGGTCACCTCGCGGCCCTGCTCTCGCTCGGCCTCGACCCCGTGGAAGCGGTCGTGTCGCACACGGCGACCGGCAAGGCCATGAGCCCGCGCTGGTTCCTCGCCAGCCGCGGCTGGCGACGCTCCGACTGGGAGGCCGCGGTCGGTCGGCTGCGCGAGCGCGGCCTGCTGGACGCCGAGGGCGAGCTGACCGGGGCGGGGGCGCGGCTGCGCGAGGAGCTGGAGCAGACCACGGACCGGCTGGACTCCGCTCCGTACGAGCACCTCGGCGCCACGGGCGTGGAACGGCTCACCGAGCTGGCACGCGACTTCGCGGTCACGGCGGCCGGCGCGGGCGCCTTCCCCTCGGATCTCATCGGAAAGGGCTGAATCACGGGCCCCGGCGCGCACGTGATCGGGTCGATTGCCGCATCCGGGTGATCGACCCGGCACAATGCATGAGCAAGCTTGAGGCACGAGAAGGCGAGTCGGGACACCGTGACGACGTCCATCGAAGCAAGGATCGCCGAGGAGCTCGGCGTACGCGAGCGACAGGTGAAGGCAGCCGTCGAGCTCCTCGACGGCGGTTCCACCGTGCCGTTCATCGCGCGCTACCGCAAGGAAGCGACCGAGATGCTCGACGACGCGCAGCTGCGCACCCTCGAGGAGCGGCTGCGCTACCTGCGTGAACTGGAGGACCGCAGGTCGGCGATCCTCGACTCCGTGCGCGAGCAGGGCAAGCTGACGGACGAGCTGGAGGCCGCCCTCCGGGCCGCCGACACCAAGGCGCGCCTGGAGGACATCTACCTGCCCTTCAAGCCGAAGCGCCGAACGAAGGCCCAGATCGCCCGCGAGGCCGGTCTGGAGCCGCTGGCCGAGGGGCTGCTCGCCGACCCGTCCGTCGCGCCGGAGGCTGCTGCCGCCGCCTTCGTCGACGCGGACAGGGGAGTCGCGGACGCCGCCGCCGCCCTGGAGGGCGCACGGGCGATCCTCGCCGAGAAGTTCTCCGAGGACGCCGACCTCATCGGTGAACTGCGCGAGCGCATGTGGGGCCGCGGCCGGCTGGTGTCCAAGGTCCGCGAGGGCCAGGAGGAGGCGGGGGCGAAGTTCGCGGACTACTTCGACTTCGCCGAGCCGTTCACCGAGCTCCCCTCCCACCGGGTGCTCGCCCTGCTGCGCGGCGAGAAGGAGGACGCGCTCGGGCTGGAGCTGGAGCCCGAGGAACCCACCGAGGGTCCTTCCTCGTACGAGGGGATCGTCGCGGGTCGCTTCGGCATCGCCGATCGGGGGCGTCCCGGCGACAAGTGGCTCCGGGACACGGTCCGCTGGGCCTGGCGCACCCGCGTCCTGGTGCACTTGGGGATCGACCTGCGCCTGCGGCTGCGCACGGCGGCCGAGGACGAGGCGGTCCGGGTCTTCGCGGCGAACCTGCGTGACCTGCTGCTCGCCGCGCCGGCCGGCACCCGGGCCACGCTGGGACTCGACCCCGGCTTCCGCACCGGCGTGAAGGTCGCCGTCGTCGACGCGACCGGCAAGGTCGTCGCCACCGAGACGATCCACCCGCACGTTCCCGCCAACCGTTGGGACCAGGCCCTCGACAGGCTCGCGCGGCTGGCAAGGGAACACGCGGTCGAGCTGATCGCCATCGGCAACGGCACGGCCTCCCGGGAGACGGACAAGCTGGCGGCCGAACTTATCGCCAAGCACCCGGAGTTGAAGCTGACCAAGGTGATGGTTTCGGAAGCGGGCGCTTCGGTCTACTCCGCCTCTGCCTTCGCCTCGCAGGAACTCCCCGAACTCGACGTGTCCTTGCGCGGCGCCGTCTCCATCGCCCGCCGGCTCCAGGACCCGCTCGCGGAGCTGGTGAAGATCGACCCGAAGTCCATCGGCGTCGGTCAGTACCAGCACGACCTCGCCGAGGCGAAGCTCTCGCGATCCCTGGACGCGGTGGTGGAGGACTGCGTGAACGGCGTCGGCGTCGACGTCAACACGGCCTCGGCGCCGCTGCTCTCGCGGGTCTCCGGCATCAGCTCCGGCCTCGCGGAGAACATCGTCGCGCACCGCGACGCCAACGGTCCCTTCCGCTCCCGCAAGGCCCTCAAGGACGTGTCGCGACTCGGCCCGAAGGCGTACGAGCAGTGCGCGGGCTTCCTGCGCATCCGGGGTGGCGACGATCCGCTCGACGGCTCCGCGGTGCACCCGGAGGCGTACCCGGTGGTGCGCCGGATGGCGAAGGCGACGGGCGGCGAGGTCGCGGCGCTCATCGGTGACACGGGCACGCTGCGCTCCCTGCGGGCCGGCGACTTCGTCGACGAGACCTTCGGCCTGCCGACGGTGACGGACATCCTGCGCGAACTGGAGAAGCCGGGCCGCGACCCGCGTCCGGCGTTCCGGACGGCTACCTTCAAGGAGGGCGTCGAGAAGCTCGGAGACCTGTCGTCCGGGATGGTCCTGGAGGGCGTGGTCACCAATGTGGCGGCGTTCGGCGCCTTCGTGGACGTCGGTGTGCACCAGGACGGCCTCGTACACGTGTCGGCGATGTCGAAGACCTTCGTCAAGGATCCGCGCGACGTGGTGAAGCCGGGCGACGTGGTCAAGGTGAAGGTCCTGGACGTGGACGTGCCGCGCAAGCGGATCTCACTGACCCTGCGCCTCGACGACGAACCGGGTGCCGACGCCCAGGGAGGCCCGTCCAGGCGCGAGCGGGGCGAGCGCGGGGGACGGGGCGAGCGTTCCGGCCGGCCGCCGCAGCAGCGACAGGGCGAGGCCCGGCGGGGCGAGCGGAACGACCGCGGCGGCCGGAACGACCGGGGCCGTTCAGCAGCGCCCGCACCGGCCAACAGCGCAATGGCGGACGCCCTCCGCAAGGCAGGCCTGCTGGGCGGCGGGAACGACAAGCGCCGATAGGGGCGCCGTTCGGAGGAGCCCGTCCGGCGAGCCGTCGGAGCCGTCCCCGTCAGCCCCGAGCAGGGCGACGGGGACGGCCGCTCCCCATGGGTGATCGGGCCGGGGTGACCCGGATCCGCTGCCGGCGGGAACCGGTCGCCCAGCCGTGGTCAGTTGCCCCCTCCGGGGGGGGACCCACACGTCCTGCTCCCGGAGGAGGCGGCAAGGGCCGAGCTGCACCGGTCGCCCGCGTGCCGGGCCGCCCGGGGCGCGGCCGGCGGAAGGGGGCGGCCTCCCACGGTGCCCCCCTTCGCATCGCGGCCGGGTTACGGCAGGAAGCGCATCGCCCAGTCGGCGCGATGGGCGACGGAGAGGTCGTCGTCCTCCGCCAGCGGCTGCAGGAGACGGCGAGCGGCCTTCGGGTCGGCCTGGACCAGGTCCACGATCTCGGCGGCCAGACCGTCCTGGTCATCACCGAGGTCCACGGCCGAGGCGCGGATCAGCGCCGGAAGAGTGTCGGAGCCGCCGATCGCTGCGAGGACGCCGCCGAGGAGCTCACGGGCGTAGGCGTTCTGCTCGGTGAGGGCGCGGTCCAGCTCCGCCTGGAGACGCGGCAGGAGGCCGGCGTCACCCGAGGAGGCGATCTCATCGGCGAGGTCGATCGTCGCGTCGACGTCCGCGTCGAGGTCGTCCAGCATCTCGGTCAGCCGGGTCAGTAGGTCGGTCATGGTGTTGCCTCCTGGAATGCGCCGTCCGCGAGGGCGGGGCCGACCGTCGAGCTGTCGGTCTCGGCGGCCACGGCCACGCGCTGCGGAAAGCCGTACGCGTACAGTTCACGGCCCGACCGGCAACCGTGCAAGGCGGCGGGTCGGGTCCTCGTCGCCGCCCACGGCGTGGCCGCCGTGGACGCCTCCGGGGTCAGGGTGCGGGGACCCGCGCTGCGCAGGGTCCCCGTCCGGAGGAGACCGTCATCAGAGCTCGGTCACCTTGCCGTCGGCGACCTCGATGCGACGGGTGGTGCGGACCGCGTCGAGCATCCGGCGGTCGTGGGTGACGAGGAGCAGCGTGCCGGTGTACGAGTCGAGGGCGGACTCCAACTGCTCGATGGCCGGCAGGTCCAGGTGGTTGGTCGGCTCGTCCAGGACGAGCAGGTTCACCCCGCGGCCCTGGAGCAGGGCGAGCGCGGCGCGCGTCCGCTCGCCCGGGGAGAGGGTGGTGGCGGGACGCAGGACGTGGAGGGCCTTCAGACCGAACTTGGCGAGCAGCGTCCGGACGTCGGCGGGCTCGGTGTCGGGCACGGCCGCACAGAATGCCTCCAGGAGCGTCTCCGTGCCGTGGAAGAGCTTCCGGGCCTGGTCCACCTCGCCGACGACGACGCCCGAGCCGAGCACCGCATCGCCGGAGTCCAACGGAAGGCGCCCGAGGAGCGCGGCGAGCAGGGTCGACTTGCCGGCGCCGTTGGCCCCGGTGACGGCGACCCGGTCGGCCCAGTCGATCTGGAGGGTGACGGGGCCGAAGGAGAAGTCCCCGCGGCGCACCTCGGCCTCGCGCAGGGTCGCGACGACCGAGCCGGAGCGGGGTGCGGCGGCGATCTCCATGCGCAGCTCCCACTCCTTGCGGGGTTCTTCGACGGCGTCGAGGCGCTCGATCATGCGCTGGGTCTGCCGGGCCTTCGCCGCCTGCTTCTCGCTGGCCTCCCCGCGGAGCTTGCGGCCGATCTTGTCGTTGTCGGTGGCCTTGCGGCGGGCGTTGCGTACGCCCTTGTCCATCCAGTTGCGCTGCATGAGGGCACGGCCTTCGAGGGCGGCCTTCTTGTCCGCGTACTCCTCGTACTCCTCGCGCGCGTGGCGCCGTGCGGTGGCCCGCTCCTCCAGGTACGCCTCGTAACCGCCCCCGTACAAGGTGATCTGCTGCTGGGCGAGGTCGAGTTCGAGGACCTTGGTGACGGTGCGGGCGAGGAACTCGCGGTCGTGACTGACGACGACCGTGCCGGCGCGCAACCCCTTCACGAAGGATTCCAGCCGCTCCAGGCCTTCGAGGTCGAGGTCGTTGGTGGGCTCGTCGAGCAGGAAGACGTCATAGCGGGAGAGGAGCAGCGAGGCGAGGCCCGCACGGGCGGCCTGGCCACCGGAGAGGGCGGTCATCGGCTGGTCGAGGCCGACGGTGAGGCCGAGGGAGTCGGCCACCTCTTCGGCGCGCTCGTCGAGGTCGGCTCCACCGAGGTTCAGCCATCGTTCGAGGGCGAGGGCATAGGCGTCGTCCGCACCGGGGGCGCCGTCGACGAGCCCCTGGGTGGCCTCGTCCATGGCGGCCTGGGCGGCGGCGACGCCGGTGCGACGGGCGAGGAACTCCCGCACGGTCTCACCGGCACGCCTCTCGGGTTCCTGCGGGAGGTGTCCGACGGCGGCGGTGGGCGGGGAGAGGCGCAGTTCTCCCTCTTCCGGGACGTCGAGCCCGGCCAGCAGCCGCAGCAGGGTCGACTTGCCGGCGCCGTTGACGCCGACGAGGCCGATGACGTCACCGGGGGCGACGACGAGGTCGAGAGCAGCGAAGAGGGTGCGTTCGCCGTGGCCGGCGGCGAGGTCCTTGGCGACGAGGGTTGCAGTCATCAGGGAACGAATCCTAGGCGACGCCGCATCGCTCCGTGGATGTGAGCAGGCGCAGCAGCACGGACCGGTAGTCGACAGCGGGGAACCGGTAGGGGCCGATCCCCGGGTATCCCTCGCGCACGAGGTCGACGGTGGGTCCGGTCTGCCAGGCGAAGTCGCGCCAGACGACGTCACCCCCCTCGCGCAGGACGACGGCGGTGACCGCACCGCATCCGGGGTCCTCGCAATCGGGGCAGGAGTGGATCACCTGGCGGGTGCCGTCGGCCGACAGGAGGCGGAGGGCGTGCTCGGCACGGACCGTGGGCGGGAGATCTGCCGCGAGGGGCGAGACGACGTCCGCTCCTTCGATCTCGTCGAGCTGCCGGAGGAGCGGCCCGCCGTCGACGAGGAAGTCGTGGCGGACCTGGTGACCACCGCCCGCGGAAACCACGGAGGTGAGGTCGAGGGATGTGTACGGGAGCGGCATGGCTCAAGTATTTCGATCTTCCGTGGCTGCACCGTCCCGGAAATGTCCCGGTCCCGGTACGGTCCGGGCATGTGGTGCGACGTGATCGTGGTGGGCGGCGGAGTCATCGGGCTGGCGACGGCAACGACCCTGGCGGAGCGCGGCCTGCGGGTACGGATCTGGTCGCGGGACGCCGTGACGCGGACGACTTCGGCGGTGGCGGGCGCACTGTGGTGGCCGTACCGGATCGAACCGGCGGCCGAGGTCGGGGCGTGGGCGCTCGCCTCCTTGCACGAGTACGCCGAGCTGGCCGTGGATCCGGACCGCAGCGGGGTCCGGTGGACGGCCGGGGTCCATGCGGACACGACCCTGGAGCACCTCGGTCCGTGGGCGGGCGAGGTCGAGGGGCTCCGACGGTTGGCGCCGGACGAAGTGCCGGGACCGTACCGGACGGGCCTGGCGGCGCGCCTGCCGCTGATCGACATGCCGGTCCACCTGGCTTTCCTGCGGGACCGGTTCGAGGCCGCGGGCGGCGTCTTCGAGCAGCGCGCGGTGAGCGGGTTCGAGGAGGCTGCGGCCTTCGCCCCGGTGGTGGTCGACTGCACCGGACTCGCAGCGCGCGCACTCGCCCCGGATCCCGCGCTGCGGCCGGTGCGGGGGCAGTTGGTCCTGGTGGAGAACCCCGGGATCGACGAGTGGTTCACTGCGGCCGACGGGACGGCCGGCGAGACCACGTACTTCTTCCCGCACTCCGACCGCCTGGTGCTCGGCGGGACGGCCGAGGAGGACGACGAGCGGCTCGACGCGGATCCGGCGACGGCGGCGGCGATCGTCGCGCGGTGCGCGCGGGTGCGGCCGGAGATCGCGGACGCCCGGGTCCTGGGGCACCGGGTCGGGCTGCGGCCGGTGCGGGTGGGAGGGGTGCGGATCGAGGTGGAGCCGCTACCGGGCGGCGGGCGCCTGGTGCATCACTACGGGCACGGCGGCGCGGGGGTGACGGTGGCCTGGGGTTGCGCGCTGCGGGCGGCGGACCTCGCCCTCGGCTGACCGGTTCGCCTTCGACTGACCGGCGGACGCGCCCGACCGGCCCCGGCGGACGGGGCGGGAACGGCCGCGGGGCGGTCACCGCCCGGGAGGACGACGACCGCCCCGCGGGGCCCGCTCCGCCTACTTCCAGAGCGGCGGCTTGTGGTACCTGTCCGCATCGGCGCACCGCTTGGCCTGGCGTTCCAGGGCATCGGCGCGGGCGAAGGCCTTGCGGGCCTCCGTCGTGGCGTGCAGGTGCTTGAGCTGGGCGGCGCGGTCGCGCTCCTTGCGGGCCTGCGCGTGCAGCTTGGCGGCGTTGCAGGTGACGGCCTTGGCGGCGGCCGGCTCGGCGGTCACCGTCTGCCCGAGCAGCACGCCCCCGGCGAGCAGCGTCGTGGCGAGCAGCGCCGTGAGGGCACGGCGCGCGGGCTTGATGTGGTGCATGGTGGTTCTCCAACTCCGGGGCTTCGTGGGCCCGTTCGAGGCATGGTCAGTACCAGCGAGTAACTTTACCTCGAAGAAGTTCGGGACCACGTCACGACCCGCTCGGCGAATCCACTCGTCAACACCTCTTCACAGGAAGTCCGCTGACGAGGTGGTAGGTGGCGCGTGCGTCCAGGAGCAGTGGAACGAGGGCTCGTTGGGACTGTGCCAGCGGCACCAGGGCACCGGCGGCGTCGACCCGTGCGATCACCCCGTGCAGGGCCAGTTCGTCACCGACCTCGGCGTACTGCGCGGCGTCCAGGCGGTAGCCGCAGGGCGGGTCGGCGAGGACCTCGTCCGGCTCCGGTGGATCGTTGTCGGCGCCGCCGAGGTACACCGGCCCCCGGTCGGCGAAGCCGGTGTGCCGGGCGAGGGCGGTGGCCGCCGTGAGCGGTCCGCGGCGCTCCTCCAGATGGGCGAAGAGGCCTTCCAGCGCGGCACGGTGGGTGGCGACGCGACGCCGGTGGTTGCGGGCCGGATCGTCCTTCTCCGGCTGGTCGAGCGCGTCCACCCGGGTCTCGGCGAGCAGTGCCGCGGAGTGCTTGACGCCGGCTGTGTTGCGCAGGATCCGCTCCTGGCCGTCACCGGCGACCTGCTTGATCGGCTTGCCGGTGAGGGGATCGGTCCAGATGCCGTAGACGCCACTGCTGTGGCCGGCGAGGCGGGCGGCGGGCCGGACGTAGGACTCCGAGAGCGTCCGGGACTCGTCGTGGACGTGCGGATCGACATCGAGGTTGCGGGGCCAGAGGGCGAGCAGGTCCTTCTCGTAGTACCGGGGAGTGGCACCGTACTCGTGCAGGTCGTAGACGAGTTCCGGGTGTCGGTCACGGATGACGGCTGCGATCGCACGCGCCTCGGCGGTCCGCAGGGCCAGGTGGTCGCGGTTCACGTCGATGCCGTCGCCGTTGCCACGGGTGTCCGCCTCGCGTCCGTCGGGGTTCGCGGTGGGCAGGACCAGCACGGTGGTGCGGGCGAGGAAGCGACGGGTCTCCTCGTCCCGGGCGTACGCGAGGTCGCGCAGGGTGCTCAGACAGGCCTCTCGGCCGGCCGGCTCGTCGCCATGCTGGCTGCAGACGAGCAGCACGGCGGGGCCGGAGCGGCCCTCGCCGAGGGTGACCAGCCGGAGCGGGCGCCCCTGTCCGGTGGTGCCGATCCGGCGGACCGACGTCCGGTCACCGGTCCGGTCGATGACGGCGAGGAAGTCCCGCTCCTCGGCCTCGGTGGTCCACCGGGCGCCCCGACTCGTCTCGAAGCCGGTGCGCGGGAGCACCTGCGCGGGAGCGCTGTCCGCCGCTTTGGCGGGGACGGTGACGAGCGGAAGCGCGACGACCGCGGCGCCCGCCGCGAGGGCGAGTGCACGACGGCGGCTCCGCTGCCCGACGATCGTTTTCACCGGGTCTCCTCGATCCGGGCGGATGGAACGCGACGGGGTCGACGGGCGGCTCCCCGGGGACCGGCGGGCCCGGGAAGGTCCGGCGCATCGGTGCGGTCGGCGGTCCCCTGTCGGACGGCGGGGCCCGGACCGGGAAGGCGCGGTCCGGTGACGGCGGCCGGCGGGGCGGAACCGCTCGGCGGAGGGCCGGTGACGGGCGTCGACGCGGCCGGAGCCGGCCCCGTGGTGGCCCGGTCGAAGGCGCTCCGGCCTCCCACGAGGGGCAGCCGGGCCCAGATGCGGGAGAGGTCCAGCGTGAGGGTCGGCGTGGTCGACGGAGGGTCCAGGAGGTCCCTGTCGGTGCCCGCCACGATCAGGGCCAGCCGGTGCCCCGCCGGGACGACGTGATCGGTCGCGGCGAGGTCGAGGGCAAGGGCGTACGCCTTGCCGGGAACCAACCGGCGTCCCCGGTGCGGATCGGCCCAGGTGCCGAGGTCGGCCCAGCCCCGGCTGATGACGGTGAACGCGACGTCCGTCGTCCGGGGGACGGTCTCCTTGAAGCAGGCGCTGTCACCGGGGGTGCTCGCGCCCCAACAACTGCGCTCGGCGAGGGTGCTGATGCCCTCCCCCGCCGCCGCGTAGTCGCGGATCGTGTCGGGTCCGAGGTCGACGAGGACCACCGAGAGGTGTGCGCTGGTGGTGGTCGGAACCGCGGTGACCGTCACCTTCGAGGCTCCGGAGATCCGCAGGTCCCGGGAGAGGGGACGGGTGACGAACCCCGCCTTCTCGGGGGTCGGGCCGTCGATCCGCGCGGCCCAGTCCAGTTCGCCCAGGCTGCGGTCGTCGGTGAAGGTCGCGGTGGAGCCGGGGGGCGCGGGGGTGCGGCCGAGCACGCCGGGCGTGGTGGGGGTGCCGGGGGCGGGGCGCAGCGTCGTGCTCCGGGTGGTGCTCGGCGGCCATTGCCGGTCGGTGGTCCAGAGGTCCGGGGCGCGTTCGACGTCGGCGACGGGTTCACGGTCGATGCCGTTCTCGTGGCCGAGGAGGTAGTGGTCGAACCAGCGGTGCAGGGTGCGGACCCAGTCGGCGCGCCGGAAGTCGAAGGGATCGACGTGGCCGGCCTGGGAGAGCCAGATCTTCCGCTCGACGCCGTGCTCGGCGAGCGCGTCCCACCAGCGGCCGAACTGTCCCGCGCGCACGTTGAGGTCCTGCTGCCCGTGGACGACGAAGACGCTGGCCTTGACCTTGGCGGCGCCCTCGACGTAGTCGCGTTCGCTCCAGGCGGGGGTCCAGTCGCCGCCGTAGGGGGTGCCTCCGGCGATCCGTTCCTGGACCGCATCGCAACGGTCCCGTGCCCCGGGGGCGTTCACGTAGTCGGAGAGCCAGCTCGGGTTGGCGTCGTAGAGCGGGGCGCCCTGGGAGTGGAAGTAGTCGTACCAGGAGGAGATGGCGCCGATCGGAACGATCGTTTTCAGCCCTTCGACTCCGGTGGCGGCAACACCGTTGGCGACGGTGCCGTCCCAGCTCTTGCCGATCATGCCGACGCGCCCGGTGCTCCAGGCGGTGGCACGGGCCGGGGTGTCCCCGGTGCGGGAGGCGTAGCCGCGGGCACGGCCGTTGAGCCAGTCGACGACGGCCTTGGCGGACTGGACGTCAAAACGGCCCCCGACGTCGTTGCAGCCGTCGGAGCGGCTGGTGCCGGCGAGGTCGACGGCGAGGAAGGCATAGCCGCGCGGAACGAAGTAGTTGTCGTAGAAGAGCGGTAACCGGACCGGATTCCCCTCGGCGTCGTACGTCTTCTTCTGGCCCTCGTTGCCGCGTCCGCAGCAGGCGTAGTACGGACTGGCGTCCATGATGACCGGGATCTTCCGGCCGGCCGCGGCCGGCTCGCGGGGACGCACGATGTCGACGGCGACCCGGTCGGCGCGCCCGTCGCCGTCGCCGTCGAGTCCGGTGTCGACCCAGACGGACTCGCGAACGGCATCGGCGTACGAGTAGACGGGGCGGGACTCGCGGACGGGCGGCGGGACCGGCTCCGGCTCGGCGCCGGCGGGCGTCACCAGGGTCGCGAACAGGGCGGCCGTGACCGCGGCGAGAACGGTTCCGTACGACGGTCCGGGTCCGCGGGTTCTCCGCTTTCGCATCGGCATGCGCCGGAACGTACCCCGGTCGACTCCCCCGCAAAAGGGTGCCGCGGGCATTCGGCCGCGGCGCGGGTGACGGGCGGTGCGTCTCGGCCGAATGGCGCTCGTGTGACGGGGGGTCCCCTGGACGTGACGGTGCGTCGGCGCGCTGAATGGGCTCCGAGCCAAGGATCGACGACCATCCGCACGTCTTACGTTTCCTAGGACCCGGGAGCACCCGTGCACCGCAGACTGATCGTTCCGAGCGCCCTCGCGGCCTCGCTGTTGCTGGCGATCCCGGCATCGGCGGCCTCCTTCACACCCGGCGCCCCGGGCATCGGCGACTCCTACTACCCCGCCAGCGGCAACGGCGGCTACGACGTCTCCCACTACGACCTGCGCCTGAAGTACCAGCCGGCGACGGATCTCCTGGAGGGCACGGCGACGATCCTCGCCACCCCCACGCAGGACCTGTCCCGTTTCAACCTCGACCTCGGCCTGGAGGTCAGCGAGATCAGGGTGAACGGACGGAAGGCCGGGTTCGCCGCCTCGGGAGACCACGAACTGGAGGTCACCCCGGCGACCCCGCTGCGCAGGAACACGCCGATCTCGGTGGTCGTCCGGTACGCGGGCAAGCCCTCGGAGCTCAGGATCGACGGTTGGTCGGCCTGGGCCAGGACCCCGGACGGCGGAGTCGCCGCGCAGGAGCCGGAGTCGGCCGTCTGGTGGTTCCCGTCCAATGACCACCCGTTGGACAAGGCCACCTTCGACGTCTCGGTCCTGGTGCCGGACGGCCACCAGGCGATCAGCAACGGTGTGCTGCGGTCGCAGTCCTCGCGGCTGGGCTGGACCCGCTTCAACTGGCGTTCCAACAAACCCCAGGCGACCTATCTGGCGACGCTGGCCGTCGGCCGGTTCGACATCACGACGGGCCGGACCGCGAACGGACTGCCCGTGCTCAACGCGTACAGCAAGGACCTCGGCGACAACGCCGGGGCCGCCCGCGCCTCGATCGAGCGCACCACCGAGGTGGCGGAGTGGCTGGAGTCTGTCTACGGCCCGTACCCCTTCAACTCCCTCGGCGGCTACGTGCCGAACGTGACCAGTGGTTTCGCCCTGGAGACGCAGACCCGCCCGTTCTACAGCCCGCGGCAGTTCGCCAACGGCGCGAACGTCTCGGTGGTCGTGCACGAGTTGGCGCACCAGTGGTACGGCGACAGCGTGTCGGTCCGCGACTGGAAGGACATCTGGATCAACGAGGGCTTCGCCCGTTACAGCCAGTGGCTGTGGTCGGAGAAGGAGGGCGAGGGCACGGCGCAGGAACTGGCGGACTACGTGTACGCCTCGCGGACGGCCGAGGACCCGTTCTGGACCGTGCGGCCGGGTGACCCGGGTGCCGAGAACCAGTTCCACATCGCGGTGTACGACCGGGGTGCCTGGGCCCTCCAGGCGCTGCGCAACGAGATCGGCGACGAGCGCTTCTTCGCGGTCCTGAAGGGATGGCCGCAGGAGTTCGCCTACGGCAACGCCGGGGTCTCGGACTTCGTCCGGTACGCGGAGCGGGTCTCCGGCAAGCGACTCGCCGCGCTCTTCGACACCTGGCTGTACCAGCCGTCGAAGCCGGCCGCCGCGGCGGTGCCCGCGACCTCGGGCCCGGCGACCCGCTCGACCGCGCCGTCGACGGAGCCCGCACCGCCGAAGTCCTGGAAGAAGATCGCGGCGACGAACACCGTCCACGACCACGACGCCCGCCCCGGGCGCTGACCCCGGAGGGCTCTCGGCAGTCGCCCCGGAGCCGCCCCGGAGTCACTCCGGTGGCCACCCGGGTTTCACGCCCCGACCGGGCCGCCCGTTCGCGATCGGTCCCGGTGCCCGGGGAGCGCATCGGCGCCCCGCCGGACGCCCTCTGCTCCGGGGCCGTTGATCCGGCAGGGGCTCACGCCGACGCCCCCGGCTTCCGGAAGCGGACCGGCTGCGCACCTCCCACGGGCCGTCCGCCGGCGTGGCGGGCGGCCTTGCGGGCCCTCCGGGCCAGGGGGAGGTAACGCAGCCGCTCGGGAAGCACGGGCACCACCACCCGGACGATCCGGGTGAAGCGGCGCAGGGACCGCTCCTGCTCGTCCGTCCACTCCAGGCCGATGGCCCGTCGGGCCTCCGGCGGCATCAGGCCGACGGTGAGGAAGGTCCGGAGCTTCAGGAACGGACGGCGCAGGGCCGGCCAGAGGAGACGGAGGACGAGCCGGAGCGGCAGCGGCCCGCGATCGGGTGCGGGCAACGGCAGGTCGGTGTCGAGCAGTTCCCGAACGACGGCGGTGGCCTCGATCTCCTCGGCGAGGACCCGCTGGTAGTACGGCCAGAACGCTTCGATCGTCTGGGGCATGTCCCGGTCGTGGATGCCGAGGATCCGACCTACTTGCAGCCACTCGGCGTACAGTTGCCGCTCCTGGGCTTCGCTGAGGGGGCGGACGAGGAGGCGGAGCCCGTGCCGGTAGACGGGGAAGCCGGTTGCGTGCACCCAGGAGTAGTAGGCCGGGGTGAGGGCGTGGTAGCGGCGTCCGTGGGCGTCGACGCCCTGGATGGTCCGGTGCAGTTCCCGGAGCCGGCGGCCTTCACGCGCGGCCTCGTCGCCCCCGTAGATCCACAGCTGGAGCGAGCGCAGGGACCGCTCGCCACGGCCCCAGGGGTCCGTGCGGAAGACGGAGTGGTCGTCGACGCCGGCACCCACGGCCGGGTGGGCGACCTGCAGGGTGAGGGCGGCGGGCAGCATCAGGAGCGCCCGTACGTCTCCCGCGAGGCTCCACAGCACGCCGCCCACGGGCGGCGGCTCCGGGGTGCTGACGGCCGGTGCGCGGCCGAGGGCCGTCGTCGGTTCCATCGCCATCGGCCTCCTCCTCGTGCCTTCAAGCTTGCCTCCGTGCGGAAGGGGCCGTCGACCG
>NZ_JBHYMF010000074.1:0-1717 GCF_042742855.1 Streptomyces sp. NPDC058877
CCGTCGGGGCCCGCCTCCTTGCCGTCCCGGCCCGGGCGGGCGCGTCCGCCCCCTTCCCGGCCCGGGTCGCACCGCCCCGCACCGCCACCGGTGCCTGTGCACAGGCGCCGACTACTCCGCGGGCCAGGGCACCTCCGGCGAGCGGTACCAGGTGATGCCCAGGGCCTCGAAGCGGGGCGCCTGCTCGGCGAGGCGGAGCTTGTAGGCGTCCCAGTCGTGGGTGGCCGCCGGGGACCAGCCCAGTTCGGCGACGCCCGGAAGCCTCGGGAAGGCCATCAGGTCGAGGTCACCGGTGGAGGCGAGCGTCTCGGTCCACAGCGGCGCCTCGACGCCGCGGACGGCGCCCTCGGGGGCACCGGGGAGGTAGGTCGCCGGGTTCCAGTCGTACGACCTGCGGACCTCGACGTACCCGGCCCAGGCCAGGCCGAGCGGGGTGTCCTTGGTGTACTTCATGTCGAGGTAGGTCCGGTCGGCCGGGGAGAGGATCAGCCCGGTGCCGTTCCGCGCGGCTGCGACGACCCGCTCCTTCTCCTCCGCGGGGGTGCGGTCGAGGCCCCAGTACTGGACGAGCGCACCCTTCGCGGGGGTGGCAGCGGTCAGCTGGTGCCAGCCGACGACGGTCTTGCCGTACGCGGCGACGACCGGTTGCACCTTGTTCATGAAGGTCACGTAGTCGGCGTGGCTGGTGGAGTGGGCCTCGTCGCCACCGATGTGGAGGTAGCGGCCGGGGGTGAGCGCGGCGATCTCCCGCACGACGTCGTCGACGAAGTCGTAGGTGACGGGCTTGGGCACGCACAGCGAGCTGAAACCGACCTTGGTCCCGGTGTAGAGGGGCGGGGCGACGCCGTCGCAGGTGAGCTCGGGGTAGGAGGCGAGGGCCGCATTGGTGTGGCCCGGCATGTCGATCTCGGGGACCACCTCCTGGTAGCGGGAGGCGGCGTAGTCCACGATCTCCCGGTACTGGGCCTTGGTGTAGAAGCCTCCGGCGCCGCCGCCGACCTCGGTGGAGCCGCCGTGGGTGGTGAGCCGGGGCCAGGAGTCGACGGCGATGCGCCAGCCCTGGTCGTCGGAGAGGTGCAGGTGGAGGGTGTTCACCTTGTAGAGGGCGAGCTGGTCGATGAACCGCTTCACCTCGTCGACGGTGAAGAAGTGACGGGCCACGTCGAGCATGGCACCGCGGTAGGCGTAGCGCGGGGCGTCGGTGACGGTGCCGCCGGCGATCTTCCAGGGGCCGGGTTGGACGCTCTTCCGCTCGACGGCGGAGGGGAGCTGCTGGCGCAGGGTCTGGACGCCGCGGAAGAGACCGGCGTGGGCACGGGCGGTCAGGACCAGGCCTTCGGGTGCGGAGCGGAGCCGGTAGCCCTCGTCGCCGAGCGCGGTGTCGTCGGGGTCGAGGCGGAGCCGGATGCCGCCGCCGGCGGCGGCGCGGTCGTCGACGACGGGCAGCGGGAATCCGGTGGCGGGGCGGAGCAGTCCGGCGAGGTAGCGACCGAGCTCCCGGGACTCTTGGGAGGTCTCGTCGACGCCGATGGTGGTGGCGGCGGTGAGCGTGTAGGGCTCGCCCTCGGGGGTGACGGAGGCGGGTGCGGGCACGATCCGGCCGAGCGGTCGGACCTCGGGTTCGACAGCGGCCCGGCCGGACGCCTTGGCGTCGGTGCCGCCGCCGTCGGGGGCGGCCGCGCCGCCGCCCCCACCCGCGGGCGGGCAGAGGGGCAGG